>JAUWZH010000195.1 GCA_030615435.1 Candidatus Brocadiaceae bacterium
GTTAAGGTTGACGTCCGCTGGCCGCATGTAAAAAGCGTCAACGGCATCATGTACGGTCCAGAGCCCGGAAGCTCTGCTTACGCGGATCATTGGATGTTCAAGAAACATCCTGGGGCAGTGTTCGTGTTTCAAGGGAATACCTTCGTGGACGTTAGTACCAACACATGGCACTTAAACAGGTATAGAAACAGACTGTTGGAGCAAACGGCCGGAGAGGGCAGACAAGGACCCGACCGCCCGGCAGCCACCCTTACCCTCGCGCAGCGAAAAAGGGTCTTCTGGGAACTTATCGAAGCAGAGGATAGAGCAGAGACCGAGGCTCAAGGGAAGTATCCGCCGTTCCCCGTGGGCCGTAACGGTGAAAGCGTACGCCGATTCGACAAAGAAAAACAGCGGCTGACGAAACTGTATAAGACCGCAGTCCGCGAGAAGTATGAGATAACGAAGCAAGAACAAGACGCGATCGAACTTGAAGGCGTTCACAAGGGTTGGCCAATGCCGGGCCTCGAATTACAGCTCGGATGTTGGCAACCTGACGAGCGAGTACAGAGTACACAAAGGCACGCTTACGCAAAGCAGGTCTGGGTGGTCAACACGACGCGAGGGGGATAGATGGCCCCCAAGATACGGTGGTGGTACCAGGCTTCCTTTACCCTCGAAGACGTCGGAGGGACGGGCCGCAGAGACAGCATGTACCCGGGAGGACGCGCGGCATGAAGGGGGGGACCATATGACGCTCACGCGGCGTGATTTCCTCGCAGACAGGACAGGGCGAACCTTCACGGACGTTGTGAACGATCCCGCTCTGGATTTCGACGCATGGCTGGACTTCTTCAACGACCGTGTTAGGCAACAGCGCATGGTTGACGCCGAAGTCGCCCGCCACCGGCCTGCCCTCGCCGGAGTTGTCGAGGAGCTGGAGACCCATGCTGCGTTCAGACCGTACCTGTGCCAGAGCGACGTGCGGAATACGTACCGAGGCCGCCAGGCCGTCGGTGTGATCCTGCGGATGGTCATGGAGGGCCTCGGCTGGCACAAGACCAGTCGCAAGGGCCGGCTTCCTGTGGCGCGATGGTTCACCCGGGCCGAGCGTTACGAGCCGGTAGGAGGGCCGCTCGACCGAGGCTAGAATGGGGCCGCTCTTCATGCGGCATGCGCCGTCCTGCGGGATGATCAAGCCCGGCCAGAAGAACCAGATCACGTTCCGCGTGCTGTGCAACACCCGGCTGTTCGGGGTAAACGGGATCTACAATCGGATGTTCCTCTACGCCGGGGAGGACAACCCGATCGCTCGCATGGCCGAAATGGGCGTGGCGGAGGCGCCCGTGATCGAGAAAGCCACTGCGAGGCAAATTGACATCAGGCTCGTGCCGGATGCGGGGGAATACCAGGTGTGGATGAGTCCTCACGAGGACGGGCGCGGCGCGAAACTGTTGGCCCGCAGCACGCGGCCCGCCCACGGCATCCCTGAGCTGCCGGCGGGCGAGGTGACCTACCTGTTCGCCAGCTACAACGACGCCGAAGGCAAGATATCAAAGCCATCGAAGCCGTTCGCCGTGGACCTGAGCGCGAACCCAGAGACCAACCAGTGACCTGCACATGCCCTTCCTAAAGGACGTCCAGGCTTTTCCTGACTCAGGAATAGCAGCAAGATATCAGCGTGTCGGAATCAGCGTCAGGCAAGGGCAGAAGATCAAAGCCTACTTGACAGTTAACGGCTTCATTGAAGAGGAGGAATGAACCGCCACAGGAAAGTTCCTCAGAATTCGCTTGACCGAAAAGGGAAGGCGGTTGCTTCAGAAAAGCTGACTGCTCCCGAAACGAGACTGGAAACCAGCAGGTGTCTCAGACCACATGCGTGTCGCCTTTTGCCGAGTTTGTCTGACGGGCCAATCGCATGTGCCAACTCCGTATACGCAGGTCCCGCCCGCTCCGTTTCACCTGGACAAGCAAGTTCGGGAGTCTACTGATTCTTCGCCTGGGCCAGAGAACAAATAATCTCCATGCCCTCTCTGATGCTGTTGGTTATGTGGCAGTTGTCAGCTGCTGCCAGCAGGCCCTGCTCCTGTTGGTGGGAGAGCTTTGCGCCGAGTCGGATCTTGGCGTCGATTCTACTGGTGACTGACCGTTTGGGTTCTGAAGGAGCACCTGACGAACTGGCTCCTATCCGGCGGCTCAACTCGATTGTCATATCCTGATAAGGAATGTCGTGTTCCTTGCAGAACTGGGCGACGTATCCGCCCATGCACATCCCGATGGCAGCCTCAAAAAGCTGAGCCGGCCACATCCCATCCCGGCTCTCGTTCCCATCCTCACCTCGTCCGGTCGTAGCCGTATATCCTTTACACGTGGCCGCAAACCGGCTTCCGCTTTCGTACCGCACAAGAATTTCCATTAGCGATCGCTCCTTAGCCGCCGACCTGGCCAAAACTTCCAGACTCCCAACAAGAGATCAGTTCATAGGTTAGTGGTATTTGCGCACGGTCGTCAAGCGTGACGCATTTACGAACCGACCGCGCCGCACGAAGAAGAAGGGAAGAAATATCACTCGCCGTAGCCTGGAGGCTTCGCGCGGCCTGCGGCGCAGAAGGGTTCCACACGCCCCCTCACTCCATTGACGGTGCTGAGGAGCGTCACTACAATCTTGGAGGCAGTACTCTGTCCGTATCCGGTTCTGCCACGGCGCCTCACGCGTGCGCTGCATCCAGCAAGAACACGGAGACAAGACAATGATCGAAAGACGCAATCCTCGGGTGGGCCTTCTGCCGCTGATTCTGGAACTCTATGACCAGAGCATGCCAGAGCTGCGTCACAAGCAAGGGGAACTGGTCAGTGGCGTCAGCGAGGCCCTCTCGACCTTCGCCGAAGTGCAGGGGGTGGACATTTGCGCCCGCGAGGAGCAGGTCCGCAGCGCCGTAGCCGGGTTTGAGTCCGCAGCACTGGACGCCGTCGTCGTCCTGTTCGCCGCTTACGCCCCGAGCCTCATCGCCGCCGACGCGCTCGCGGGGACCGAGCTGCCGGTCGTCATCTTCAACACGCAGGTCTCCTACGAATTGGACAGGTCGAACCTCCCCGAGGAACTGCTGCGCAACCATGGCATGCACGGGGTGCAGGACCTGGCGAACGTGTTGCTGCGAAAGGGCAAGGACCATCACATCGTCACGGGCCATTTCTCCCGGGAAGAGACCCTCGGTGAAATGGAAGACTGGCTCCGCGCCTGTGCCTTGAAGCGTTACCTCCGCAGCGCCAAAGCCGGCGTCATCGGGGGCAGCTTCGAGGGAATGGGCGACTTCCAGTTCGACCCCGACGAATTGCAGGCTGCCTTCGGCACCCGGGTCGAGGAGATCACGCAGGAAGAGGTCGCAGCCGCGATGGAGGCGGTGCCGAGCAGCACCGTTGAAGAGGCCATCGCGCAGGATCGCGAGGCGTTCGCGGTGGATCCGCAGCTCAGCGATGAAGAGCTGAGGCTTTCCGAGGCGCTCTCGGCGGCAGTGCTCAGCAAGCTCGAGAGCGGCGGCTACTGCGCGTGGTCCATGAACTTTCTGGAGCTCGGCACCGGCGGAATCCTGCCGACCGTGCCGTTCCTCGCCGCCTCGCGCAGCATGGAGCAGGGTTACGGCTACGCGGGAGAGGGCGACGCGCTGTCGGCTCTGGGCGTGTTCATCGCCCAGCAGCTCTGCCCGCCGGCGAGCTTCACCGAGATGTTCTGTATGGACGAGAAGAACGGCGGCGTGCTGCTCAGTCACATGGGCGAGGCCAACCCCGCCCTGGCGGGGGGCGAGGTCCACCTGGTGAGGAACGATTTCGCCTTCGGTGACTGCTCCGATCCGGCCGTGCCCGTGTTCGCCTTCAGGCCGGGCGAGGCGACTCTGCTGAATCTGGCCCCCGCGCCGGGAGGTGGCTTCCGGTTCATCGCGGCTCGCGTAAAGATGCAACCGTGGGAGGTGAACTTGTCCTTGCAGTGCCCCCAGGGCTACATGAGACCTGAGAAGGAGCTCTCGGAGTTCCTGACGGCGTACAGCACCTGCGGCGGGAGCCATCACCTGGCCCTAACCTACGGCGACAACGCGGGCAAGATCGCCAAGCTAGCCGCGCTTTGCGGAGTGGAATACGTCCGGATATGATTCGAGGCCTGTTGCCCGCCGGATGCCCGTGGGTGAGATCCTGACCCTGGGGGCCGAGGGCGGGCGCGAGGCGCTCTGGACCCTGAACCTTTGGCGCACCCGGGCTTGCCGATGTTTCCCACCACCGATGCTGAAGTCTGGAGAGAGGAACTCAAGGACTTCGTGCCGGAGCGCATCTTCGACGCCCACGTGCACCTCTGGCGCCCGGAGGACGTTCCCGACGGGATGGAAATCGCGCCGACAGACCTAGGCATGCGGAGCTTCCACGGCTACACGGTGGAGGACTTCAGGGCTTCAATGGACAGGCTGCTGCCCGGCAGGTCCGTCGGCGCGCTCGCCTTCGGCGCGGTGCACAAGGACCTGCCGCGCGAGCGGATCAACCGCTACGCCGCGGCCGTGCAAGACGCCGGCCCGGACATCTGCTGCCTCGCCACCGTCTCGCCCAGCGACCCGATGGAGAGCGTGGAACGCTGGATCGAAGGTTACGGGCTGCTCGGCTACAAGCCCTACTTGAACTTCGTGGAGCACAAGCAGCAAGATGCGGTCGAGATACGCGACATGCTCACGCCTGAGCAGCTCGACTACGCCAACGAGCGCGAGCTGATAGTGACGCTCCACATTCCGCGCAAGTACCGCCTCGCCGAACCGCTCAACAAGGAGCAGATACGCGAAGTGGCCACAAGCTTTCCGCGCATCACCTGGATCATCGCCCACATCGGCCGCGCCTACTTCATGGCCGCTCTGGAAGGGCACATCGAAGAGGTGTGCGACCTGGAGAACGTGTATTTCGACCTCGCCTTCGTCGGTTCGGCGCCCGTCATCGCTCACACGATCCGGACCGTGGGCGTGCAGAAGGTCCTGTTCGGAACGGACCTGCCGGTGGCCGACATCAAGGGCAAGAACGTTGATTTCAACAACCAGCGCCTCTACGTAACCGAAGAGCCGAAGCCCTGGTCCATGAGCAACCCGGACCTCGACCTCACGTTTACCCGTTTCTATTACGAGGAACTTCGCGCAATAAAGGGCGCCGCCCGTGAGCTGCGCCTCACCGACTCCCAGATAGAGGACATCTTCTGCCGGAACGCGGAAAGGCTCATCCCAGGGCGGAAGTGACGG
>JAUWZH010000190.1 GCA_030615435.1 Candidatus Brocadiaceae bacterium
CGGTGCTGCTGAGCGGCGTGCTGCTCGGCGGGGGATACGGGGCATTGAGCCAGGTGTTCTACGTGGGGATCGGGGCGGCGGGCATGCCCTGGTTCAATGGGTTTGCGGGCGGCCAGGCGGTGCTTCTCGGGGTCACCGGGGGCTATCTGGTTGGTTTTGTCCCCGCGGCGGCGCTCATCGGCCTCGTCGCCGACCGGTGCGCGTTCATGCGGCACCCGTTGACGATGAGCGCCGTGATGTTGCCTGCGGTGGGTGTCATCTACCTGCTCGGAGCGCTTCAATACTCCGCCTTCCTGCACACGGGGTTCCGCAGCACGCTGGCGGGCGCGGTGCTGCCGTTTGTGGCGTGGGACGTGGGCAAGGCGCTCCTGGCGGCCGGTGTGGCGGGGGCCCTCCTGCCGAAAGCCCCTTCGGACAGGTAAGCGCGGCGCAGAACCGGGGGCGGGGCTGTCTCAGCCGCGTCCCTGACTTCGACAAGCGTGGCGGTCAGCGCGGCCGCCGGACGGTGTGGACTGCGTTGCTTCCGGATGTGGGGCCTCGCCTGACGAATCGCCACCCCCGCACGCGCCGCACCCCTTGCATCCGGCCTCGCGGCAGTCGGGCGTCAACTCGCTCCTGAGGGCTCGTTCGCGCTCCTGCAGCAGGTACTCCTTTTTCACCCCGCAGTCTATGTGATCCCAGGGCAGGACCTCCTCCGGGCTGCGCGCGCGCAGGGGCGAGTTCGGGTCGCTCTGGTCCAGGCGGACGCCGCACTCGCTCAACGCCTCCATCCACCGCTCGAAGCTGAAGTGCTCGTCCCAGGCATCGAACTGCCCGCCGCGTTCCCACACCCGGCGCACGGCGCGGCCCAGCCGCCTGTCCCCGCGTGCAAGCACGGCCTCCACCAGGCAGCGCCGCTCGTCGTGAAACTTGTAGCGGACCCTCCTGCTGCGCGCGTTGCGCCGGATCAAAGCGATTCTCTCCCTCAGTTGCTCCTGCGAGGCCATCGGTTCCCACTGGAACGGGGTGTGCGGCTTGGGCACAAATGGCGAGATGGTTACGTTCAGCCGCAGCGGCGATTCTCCCTTGCCTGCGGCGGAATTGCGCACTATCCCCTCGCACAGCCCCGGAATGGCGCCGGCGTCCTCTTCGGTCTCCGTGGGGAGCCCGATCATGAAGTAGAGCTTCACCAGGCGCCATCCCTGCCGGGCGGCGGCGCGCGTTCCCTCGAAGAGTTCCTCGTTGGAGACGTCCTTGTTGATCACGGCGCGCAGGCGCTCCGTGGCCACTTCGGGCGCAAGCGTCAGGCCGCTCTTGCGCACGCTGCTCAGAGGCCCCACGAGGCATCTGAGCTGCTCCGTGATGCGGAGGCTCGGCAGGGAAACGTTGACCTTCAGAGGGTCCAGGTAAGCCGTGATGCGCTCCAGCAGTTCCTCCAGATCGGGGTAGTCGCTGGAGGAGAGTGAGGCGAGTGCAATCTCGTTGTGCCCGGTGGCCCCGTAAGAGGCGCGGGCAAGCTCACAGAGCCTGTCCACCGAGCGGTGTCGCGTCGGCCGGGCGATCATCCCCGCCTGACAGAACCGGCAGCCGCGCGTGCACCCCCGCATGATCTCAAGGGTTATCCTGTCGTGGACCGCCTCAACTAAGGGAACGATGGGGGCTTCCGGGAAAGGGGCCTCGTTTAGATCACGGACTCTGGCGGCGCGGATTCTTTCCGGGAGACCCTTCTGCACGGGACGAATGCCCCGCAGCGAGCCGTCCCCGGCGTACTGCGCCTCGTAGAATGCCGGCGCGTAAAGCCCGGGGATGGACCGCGCGGCCCGCAGGATCATCTCCTCGCGCGGCGCCCCTTCGGCCTTCAAGGCCCGCAGCAGCCCCAGGAACTCAACTATCGTATCCTCGCCGTCGCCCACAAAGAACAGGTCAATGAACCGGGCCATCGGTTCGGGCGCCATCGCCCCGGGCCCGCCCGCGATCACGATCGGATCGTCTTGCCCCCTGAGGGCGCTCTCGAGGGGGATGCCCCCCAGGTCCAGCATCGTCAGGACGTTCGTGTAGAGCAGCTCGCTCTGCAAGCTGAACCCGACCACGTCGAAGCACTTCACCGGCCGGTAGCTCTCGAGCACGTGGAGCGGAATCCCATGCTCTCGCATCCGGCGCTGCATGTCCGGCAGGGGAACGTAGGCGCGCTGGGCGAGCGCCCAGTCCAGAGAGTTCACGATGCTGTAGAGGATCTGATACCCCAGGTGCGCCATCCCCACCGTATAAAGGTCGGGGAAGCAGAGCGCCAGTGAGACATCCACCGTGTCAGGGTCCTTGCGGACGCTGTTGACCTCGCCCCCGACATACTGGCCGGGCTGTTCCACGTCGGGCAGGATGTGGCGGTCCAGCACGGCGTGTATCCGCTGTGGATCGGTGATGGTCTCGCTCATGACCAGCCGGCGACCTGGGGCAATCGGAAAGCGTCCGGGGCGTGGGCCTCGATGCCCTCACGCGACGCAAACCCCAGACGAATCAAGAATTGCGGAGAGGGCAGAGACTCTACCAGAACGTGCCGGGCGAGTCAAACCCGGGGCCCCTGCCCGTTGAGATGACGTTCCGGCTGCGACAGAGGCGCTCCGCGAAGGTGTGGCGCCTGGGAGCAGGTTTCCCTCCCGCGTTGCCTTCCCCGTCATCGGGGCTATAATAGGCACGTCGGCGGAAACTCATGGCACGTGAAACATCACAGAGCGGTGCGGTCCGGCTGAAGTGCATCTGCGGGGAGGCGCTTTGCCTTGACCCCGAGCTTCTTGGGCGGGCATTTCGATGCCCTCACTGCGGGCGTTACCTGCACGTCGGGCTTCAGTTCGTGCTGATGGAGTCGGGACTCGCGCCCAACCTGACCGCGCTGTGCACCTGCGGGCGATTCATCGTGGAGAAACCGGGCAGGGCGGGCAAGACGGTGAGGTGCAGGATGTGCGGTCGGCGGGTGGTCTTGCCCAAACCCGTGGAGCGGCCCGGAGCCGAGAGCGTGATCCGCGTCTCCCCGAAGGCCCTGGAAAGGCAGTTGAAGCGCCTTCGGGGCGAACACCAGGGTCCTCGACTGCGGGGACAGGCCGCCCTGCTGCAACGCGCCGGGCTTCGGGGGCGAATCAACCTGCGCCCGGGCCAGGAGGTCTGTGTCAACCCCGACTGCGGCCTTCCCCTGCCGCTCGGCGCCAACGTGTGCTCCCGGTGCGGCGTCAACGTCAAGACGGGCGTTCGCTACGAGGGCGTCGGCCCGGAGCGCGATCCCAAGGGCAAGTGGAAGCGAATCTGAGAGAAAGCCCTTCGGAAGCAGCCGCGTTCCTCTCGGAGGCCTCTCTCCTGTTCCGTTCTCCGTGATGTGGAATGAGGGGGAGAAATTGCGCGAAATCAGCCTCGACCCACGCGAGTTCAGGCGGTTCAGCGTTCCGCTCCCCCTGTGCCTTGCCGGGGAGACCCAGTACGCCCTTGGACTCGGCGCCATTGTGTTCGGCGCCCAACTTCGCGTGCGAGCGGAGGTCACGGAGACCACCGAGGAATGCCAGCTCCGCCTTTGCCCGCAGGATGCCCGGCCGAGTCCGGCCGCCGAGGAGCTGCTGGTTCGCTGGCGCGATGCGCTCGTCGGGCTCGCCAGACGCGAGGCGGATGAAGCGGCCGGGCTGCACGTAACGCTGGAGCTCGGAGAGGCCGCAGAGTGCTGCCCGCCGGAATTCGTGCTCGGCAGCCCGGCAGTCGCGGTGACGCTGGTCTGCGTGTTGATGGCGCACAGGACAGAGACGCGCACGGTGTCCGCGGGACAAGTGGCAGCGCTCGCCGGGGAGCTGCTGGCCGAGCTCTCGGCCCCGCACTACCTGCATCCCGATCGGTTCTACGCCGAGTGCTACGTCTGCGCGCACGGAGGCGCTCTGCACGTGGCCCCGGGGGCCGAGGCACTCAACGTGCAACTGCTGTTGCCCCCTGAGTCCCTGATTCTGGTCGTCCCTGCCGCAACGGGGCCGGCTGCGGAGCCGGCAGGCTGGGAAGAACCCCTGCTCAGGGCCCTCCAGAAGACCGACGGCGCAGCCGAGCTCCTCTCGGCGACCGAGGGGGACGTCTCCCCGCTCTTTGAGGCGGCCGCCGGGAGGCTCAACGAGAGAGAAACGGCGATCCTCTACGGCCTGCTGAGGGTGCGTGGGATGATCAGTGAGCGCCTGGAGATGCTCGGTCAGGCTTTCGCCGACCACGACCGCCTGGCAGAGCTCTGCGACGAGGAAAGCGCCATACTGCGGGACTATTTCGCCTTCCCTGCGGGCCCGTTGGTGGAGGTCAGGGACCGGGCAGTGGAATGCGGCGCTCTCGGGGCGAAGCTGACCTATGCCTTCGGTGGCCGGCCCGCCCTCATCGTCCTCGCCCCCGGCCGCAGGAGCGAGGTGCAGTCCGCGCTGAAGGAACGCTTCCGCGAGCACTGCGTGCTGCCCGTGGACGTGGATCCGGCGGGGGTGAGAAGCGAGCAGCAGTAACGTGCAATGAGAGCGGAGAACTGAGCGGCCCTGCGGCACGACCGACATATTGCGTCCTGCCCTCTCCGGCTGAGCCCCACCAGGACAATTCCGCCCTCAGCACGGCAGTGTCGAGGGATTTGCCACTGCGCCGCCGATTGGCATGGGGCTCGCGCTCATGCCCTCGGATTCACGACCCGGCCCATGAACAGGATGCTGCCGGAGCGACGGTCGCGGATCAGGAACAGGAACGGATGGTCGGCACGGAAGATCACATGAGGCTCCGGCCCATCAAGCCACTCCGCGATAACGGCGGTGGCAGCGGCCGCCTCAGTGCCTTCTTCGTTCACGTCCACGAACGCCTTGTGAATGACCTTCGAAATGAACAGGTCCTTCTTTCCGTTCATCCCCGAGAAGTCCGCACGTCCCAGCACGAACGCGTCCGTCATGCCCATGGCGCTGAGGGTCTTGGCCAGTTCAAACCTGGAGGTCATCTTGAACCTCGGCAGGTAGACCCTCACCTCGCACTTGCGGAGTGCCGCCAGCCATTTCGTCAGGTTCTCGGCCGTCAGCGACTTCTCGAACTCCGCCAGCCCGTCCACGTCCTTGGGAAGTAAGATGACCATAGAGAGCTCATCCCCGACGTATGGTATCTCCAGCGCCTGAAAAGCCTCTGTCTCCACGTAACCGAAGTCTTCAGTCTGGCGCATCATCGGGACATCGAGCTTCTCCCCGTTCGCCAGCGTGAAAGGGGCGTCCCGCGTCCGCTCCTCCTTGAACTGTGAAGCCCATTTGCCCTTGAAGTAGATGGCGTTGGTCAGC
>JAUWZH010000222.1 GCA_030615435.1 Candidatus Brocadiaceae bacterium
GGGGGGGCCGGCCACAACCGACTACATCAGAATCCTTCGCAATCCTTCGCTCGGTGGACACAAGTCCACCCTTCGCTCGGATGTAGCCTGCCTTCGAAGCTTCCCGATGCTTGGATTCTTCGGTTCTGCGCCGTGCTTGTGCTTTCGGTTGTCTCTTCTAAATGCCCCGTCTTGCCGGTACGTAAGGGTTTTACAGTAGGCAGCTCACGGTGCCCGGACGCCCCGGGCTGCCCGGGACTCACCCGCAATCACTGGGCAGGATGTGGAGGAACGCCTCGGGATTCTTGGATTCCTTCTGGTGGGGCAGTCTCACGATTGTGCGCGCCCGGATGCCGATTTGCGCCAGTTCGTGGAGCGTGGTGTGCAGGACCTGCTCGAAGTGCCCGGCTGCCAGCACGCCGCCCCGCACCAGGCGGGGATGGGCCTCGTACTGGGGCTTGAACAGGGACAGGATGACGCCCTGCGGGGCGACTCCTGCGAGGGCGGGGGGCAGGATGTGGCGCTGCCTGGTCCATCCCACGTCAATGGCGATCACGTCCATGGGCTCGGGCAGCTCGACGTGCATGGCATTGGTTCGTTCCATCACCACCACCCGCTCGTCGTTCCTCAGTTTCCACTCCAGCATCCCGTAGCCGGTGTCCACCGCGTAAACACGCCGGGCGCCCTCCTGGAGCAGACAATCGGTGAAGCCTCCGATGTTGCAGCCCAGGTCGGCGGCGACGGCCCCCTGCACCTCGAGTTTGAGTTCGTCGAGGGCGATCTTGAGCTTCTCGCCGCCGCGACCGACATAGCGCTGCTCGTCCATCTCTCTGCACCGGCACTTTCGTGGACGTGCCCTTTCTCCTGCTCCCGTTCTGTCCCGGGACAGGGCCCCGGACGGGGACGGGACAGCTATCGGGCCGACAGCAGGAGGGTCAGCACGCCGTGCTGCGAAAAGGCCACGCGCACCATCTGGTGTTTGCCCGCAGACTCCACGCCTACGACCACCCCTTCGCCGTAGCTGGCGTGGACGACTCGCGCACCGTTCGCAATGCCGTTCTGCGCCGACCCGTCCACCACCTGGAGCACGGAACCGGTGCGGCCGGGCGCGCGCAGGGTCCTCTTCCTGTGCACGACTTCCTGCGCTTGCCGGGCGAACTGAACCGCGGGGTCCTCGGATTCGAGCGCCGGCCGGGACGATTCGCGCTGGACTGCCTCTTGCGGCAGCTCCTGGAGGAAACGCGAGGGGCTCACGGACTCCTCCCGGCCCATGATGAAGCGCGTGCTCGAGTGGGTGAGGTAGAGCCTCTTGCGCGCCCGTGTCATCCCCACGTGGAACAGGCGGCGTTCTTCCTCCAGGGCGTAGATTTCGTTCCCGTAGGGGTTCTCTTCCAGTGCGCGCTGGTGAGGCAGAATGCCCTCGTTCAGTCCCGTGATGATCACCACGTCGAACTCGAGCCCTTTCGCCGAGTGCAGGGTCATCAGCGGCACCGCGGAGGCGCCCGTGTTCCAGCCGTCCACGTCGCTGATCAGCGCGGTCTGCTCTACGAACCCCAACAGGTCGCCGCCGGGAGAGCGCCTGTCATACTGCTTCGCGTAGCTCAGGAAGTAATTGAGGACTTCCTGGACGTCCTCCCGGTCCTCCTCCGGGACGGACTGCATGTAGGCCGTCTGCCGGAGGAGCTGCTTGAGGAAGGCGAAGATGGAATCGCACTTGAGTGAGGCGAGGCGCTCGTAGAGCTCGCAAAAGCCCGCGAGGGCGTTTCTTGCCCTCGTGCCGAGTTCCTCCAGCGCGGAGGCGTTCCGCGCGGTCACCAGCATCGGTTTCCCGTCGCGGCGGGCGATCCCCCGGAGCCTCTCCAGGGTCTTCTTGCCGATTCCCCGGCTGGGCACGTTAACCACCCGCAGGAAAGCCTCCTCGTCGCTGGAGTTGAGCAGAAGCTGCATGTAGCCGCGCAGGTCCTTGACCTGTTTGCGGTCGAAAAACCCGACGGTGTCCACCACCTGGTAGGGGATTGAGCGGGATGCGAGAGCATCCTCCAGCGGCAGGGACTGATACTTGGTGCGGTAGAGGAAGGCGACCTCCCGGGGCGATACGCCGCCCTCGAACATCTCTGCGACGGTATCGCCGAGCCATTCGGCCTCAGCGTAAGGGTCCTCAAACTCCAGCACATGCACCGGCTCGCCCGGCGCGCTTTCCGTCCAGAGGACTTTCTGCCGCCTCAGCGTGTTGAAGCCTATGGAGACGGAGGCGGCGTGCAGTATGTTGGCCGTAGAACGGTAGTTACGCTCGAGCGTGATCACGTGGGCCCCGGGGAAATCCTCCTCGAACTCCAGGATGTTCTCCAGGCGTGCGCCGCGCCACGTATAGATCATCTGGTCCGGGTCACCCACCGCCGTGATGTTCCGATGCCTGCCCTGCAGGGCGCGGGCGATGAGGTGCTGGGGCAGATTCGTGTCCTGATACTCGTCCACCAGCACGTGGAGGTAACTCTTCTGGTATTGCTGCAAGACCTCCGGGCGGGTGCGGAACAGCTCGACGGTCTTGAACAGCAGGTCGTCGAAATCCAGCGCGTTGTTCTCGGCGAGCCGCTCGTCGTATCTGCGGTAGACCTCCGCCGCCGTCTGCTCGTAGAAGCCGATGGCCTCCCGAACGCACTGCTCCGGCCCCTCGAGGCTGTCCTTGTGCATGCTGATTCGGTCCAGGAGCCTGGCGGGCTGATAGGTGTCCCTGTCCAGGTCCATCTCTCGGACGATCTGCCGCACCACACGGAGGGAGTCGGTCCGGTCGTAGATGCTGAAGCCCGCGTCGCGGCCGAGGTGCGGAATCCCACGGCGCAGCAGCCACGCGCAGAAAGAATGGAACGTTTTCACCGTCGCGCCCGCCCCGACAAGCGACTCCACCCTCCGTCGCATTTCCTCCGCCGCTTTGTTCGTAAACGTGATGGCCAGGATCCGGTCGGGCGGCACGCCCTGGCCCACCAGGCAGGCCAGGCGGCGGGTGATCACCCGCGTCTTGCCGCTGCCCGCCCCGGCGACCACCAGCAGCGGGCCTTCCCCGTAGGTGACCGCTTCCCGCTGGGGCTCGGTCAGGTCGTCGAGGATGGGGTCGGTTCGGCGTCTGGACACGGCGGAAGAACCCGAAAAAAGGCAAGGTGATTTCAGCGACTTAGGGCGATGCCGACACGAGGCAGAATCCGGCGAAAAGGGCGCAAAACGCGCGGGAAACGCAGCACCTTGAGGCCGCTCCCGGCGACCATAGGGTAAGGGGGTCCGCCGGGGCTGTCAAGGCCGGGCTGTTCGAGGGGTATTGGAGGCCATATCGGCAATAGTGCCGCACGCCCCTCGGGCCGTTTGCTTCTACCGCAGCCTGCGGTAGAGCCTTTCCCCCAGAAGCAGCAGCCCGATCCCCGTGGCGACGCCGGCGAAGATGTCCACGGAATAATGGTAGCGACAGTAAACAGTGGAAAGTAGCAGAAGAAAGACGACCGCCATGTGGACGAGGCGGATGCGCGGGATGTAGCGCCAGGAGAAATACAGGGCGCAGAGCGCCACCGCAGCGTGGCTGCTCGGGAAAGCCGCCCCCAGGGCCTCGAAACGCGCGTAGATGAAACCCATGAGCTGGAAAAAGGGCCCCGCCCGCACCGCCTCCGGGTACTGCAAAGGATAAAAGGCGAGCTGTTGCTGCAGCGCAAAGCCCTCCACCTCCTCGTAGAACAGCCGCGGCCCCACTACCGGTAGGACGAGGTAAATCAGGAAACAGACGTAGAAAACGAAAGACACGATGGAGACGTAATGGAAGAAGTGGCCCCTGTGCTGGAAATACAGCACGAGTCCCACGCCCACGATCATCACGTAGTAGGAGAAGTAGGAGGCATAGAACAATTCGCTCACCAGCAGATGAGGAAACTGCTCCATGAAGGCCACACTGGGCTGCAGGCCGAAGATCCCTTGCTCCAGGGCGAGGAAGAATCGGTCCAGATACTGCGGCACGATGATCCGGTTCAGGATGCCGGTTTCCCGGTAGAAAGGCACGTAGAGAAGGAGGGGGTAGAAGTGGCGCAGCAGGTCCAGAGGCCTGCTGTCGGGGCGGGCGGCGTAGGCCCGGAGCAGCATGTGCACCCCCAGCAGGCAGACCACGTGCCCCAGCGCGAGCATCTGCCACCAGGGCACCCCGCGGCCGAACAGCAGGATCAATGCTCCCACCACGGCCACATAGCCCTGGGTGACGTAATCAATGAACCTGTAGTGTTTCATCGCGCGCACGCCGAACCCACTTCGCCGAGCCTACTCCGCCGAAGCGGCTGCGAAGGCTGGAAGCGTCCGGAAACGGTGCATGAAGGACAGTCCCTGCGCCGGAGGCCCCCAGGGTGCCTCTATAAAGGGCCGGTCGCGCACCGTGCGGCCAGGATGCCCCGGAGGCCTGCCAGAATGAAAGGCCATAGTATACGCGCCCGGGCAAGACATTTTCAGGAGAACCTCACGCATGGGCCGATGTGCGGCCGAGAGCGCATGCCAGGGCCCGCCTTGGCGCGGAGCGACCTTACTGTCGGGAATTGTCAGGTCAGGAACCTCTGCGACGCCGTGGGGATTCACCTTCAGAGCCATCCCTCAAGCCTGTACCAGGTAAGGGTCCGGCGGATGCCGTCGCTGAGGGGCGTGCGGGCGACGAAGCCGAGCTCTTCCCGGATGCGCTCCACCGAGCAGGTCCAGCCGGCGGCGCGCAGCTCCCTGTACTTCTGCCGGCTCAGGA
>JAUWZH010000051.1 GCA_030615435.1 Candidatus Brocadiaceae bacterium
CCCGCCACGTCGCCCACCGCATAGATGTGCGGCACGGAGCTCTGCATGTGTTTGTTGACCACGACGGCGCCCTTTTCGTCTGTTCTCACGCCGGCCCTGTCTAGCGCGAGGCCTTCGGTGCTGGGCCTTCGGCCTGTGCAAATCAGCGCCTTTTCCGCCACGACCTCTTCGCCGTTGGAGAGGGCGGCCCTGACCGAGCCGTTCCGTTTCTCGAGCTTCTCGATCCTGGTAGAGGTGAAAACCGAGGCGCCGCGCTCCTCGAGCATCTTGAACACCTCCCGGGCGCAGTCCGGATCCATCTCGGGCAGTATCCGGTCCATCATCTCCACGATGGTCACGTCCACCCCGAAGGTGAGGAACGGACCGGCGAACTCGCAGCCGATGTAGCCTGCGCCCACGATCAGGAGGGATTCGGGGAGCTCGCTGAGCTTGAGCGCCGCGGAGCTGTCTATCACCTGCTCCCCGTCGAATGGAACCCCCGCCAGCTCGGCCGGCACGGACCCGGTGGCGACTATGATGCAGTGGGCCGAGACTGTGCTGCTCGCCCCGCCCGCCCGCACCGAGAGGGAGTGGTCGTCCAGAAAGGCGGCCTCTCCCCGGAGCACCTCGACGTGGTTGGCCTCCAGCAGCGAGCCGACGCCCTGGCGGAGCTTCGCCACCACCGCGTCGCGGCACTCGGCCGTGCGGGCGTAATCGAGCCGCAGGTCCCCTGCTTCCAGTCCGACGGAGGCGGCGCTCTCCACTCGCCGCATGAGACGCGCAACCCGGATGAGGAATTTCGTCGGAATGCACCCCACGTTGTTGCACACGCCCCCGAGGTCGGACTTCTCCACCAGGGCCGTTTTCGCGCCGGACTGTGCCGCACGAATCGCCGCGACGTAGCCTCCCGGCCCGCCGCCGATCACTGCAACGTCGAAATCGTAGCCTTCACTCATGACCTCATGTTCCTTCGCCAGGAAGCCTCGATGCGCCGATGCTGATCAGAACGTTTGATTCTTATCATAGGTGCCTCAGCGGGTTTTTTCAAGCCAGGGGCACGGGGCTGACAATGGGGCGCAGGGCGTCGCAGCGGGCAAATGGGCGATGGAACGACCAAAACCCTCCGAAGTCGCTGGCAAAAACACGGCGGTCCTATATAATCATGGTCACGGCTGTTTCCGACATGCCGGAAGGGAGAGAAGACTGTGATGTACGACCCCCTGATGCTCTTCACGGGCCGGGTGAGCTACTACCTGGCGAACAAGATATGCAGGGTGCTCAGGCAGTTCCCGGGGATGCGGGGCCTGGAGCTTTACGAGCCGGAAGTCATCAAGTTCGCCAACGAGAACCTGAAGGTCAAGATCAAGGAAAGCGTGCGGGGGGCGGATGTGTTCGTGATCCAGACCGCCTCCTGTTCCTGGCACGCCCCTGCCGGGGTGAATCCCGAGAAGATGGACCCCCGAGACGCCACGAGCCTGACCCTGTCCGAGAACCTGATGGAGCTTCTGATAATAGTTGACGCCCTCAAAGGCGCCTCCGCCGGCAGGGTCACTGTCGTTACCCCTTACTACCCCTATGTGCGCAGCGACAAGAAGGACGAGCCCCGCATCTCCATCACGGCACGGCTCATGGCGCAATTGTTCCGTCAGGCGGGCGCCGACCGGGTGTTGACCATGAACCTGCACGCCCTTCAGATCCAGGGATTTGCGCCGATGCCCTGCGATCAGCTCGACGCCAACCCGCTCATTATGGAGTACTTCCGGCGGCACTACGACATGGAGAGATTCGGCGTGCTCGCCACCGACGCTGGCGGGGTGAAACTCTCCACGGTATACGCCGAGCAGCTCAAAGTCCCCCTCGCCGTCTGCGACAAGCGGCGCTGGGCCGACAACGAGGTCCCTGAGATCCGCAATGTCATCGGCATAGGCGAGATCAGGGATAGGGAGATAGCCATTTTCGACGACGAGATCCTCACCGGCGGCACGATCACCGGCGCCATCCGTGCGTTGCGGCAGAGGTTTGACCTGCCCGTCTCCTACATCTCCTGCGTGCATGGAGTCTTTGCAGAGGGGACGATCGAGCGCATCCTGGAGACGGGGGTCAGGAGGATCGTGACCACGGACACGCTGCCTCCGCCGGAAGCCAACGAGCGCCTGCACGTCGTGAGCGCCGCCCCGTTGCTTGCAGCGGCCATCCGTAACATCCACACCAACGAGTCCGTAACTCAGATATTCGAGCAGGCCGGCTTCCTGTTCCGTTCCGCTCAGGAAGAGCTCTGGCCTTCGTAACGCCCTTTGTGACGTCGCCCCGACATGCGAGCATCCGAAGACCCAGTGAGCGAGGCCAATCCCGTCCGTGAGGAAATCCTCCGCTGGTTGGCCGAGAGCGTGCCGCTGGAGAGGCAGAGCATCGAAGCCCTGCTTGACGTGCCTCCCTCCGCGCAGATGGGCGATTACGTCCTGCCGTGCTTCGCGCTGGCGAGCGAGCTGAAGAGACCACCCGCAGAGATAGCCTCGGAATTGGCCGGGGGCTTCGTGCCGAACGACCGGGTCCTCAGGGCGGCCGCAGCGGGGCCCTACCTCAACTTCTTCGTCAACCGCCCCCTGATGACATCCCACGTGCTGAGGCAGGTGCACGAGCTGGGGGCGGACTACGGGAAGGCCGATTCGGGGGCGGGCAAGAACGTCGTCATTGACTACTCCAGCCCCAACATCGCCAAGCACCTGGGGGTCCACCACCTGCGCTCGGCCCTCATCGGGCGCTCGCTGTATCGCATCTTCGAGGCGCTCGGTTACAACTGCGTGGGCATAAACCACCTCGGCGACTGGGGCACGAGTTTCGGGAAGCTCATCGCCGCCTTCGAGCGCTACGGGGACGTGGAGGCGGAGAGCGCAACCGTCTCGCAGCTCCAGGAACTCTACGTGCGCTTCAGCCGGGAGGCCGATCAGAGGCCGGAACTCCAGGATCAGGCCCGCCGGGCATTCCAGAGGCTCGAGGGGGGGGAGGCGGGGGCCACCGAGCTCTGGAAACGGTTCAAGGCGACCAGCGTGACCGAGTTCGAGCGCATATACCGGATGCTCGGCATCTCCTTCGACTCCTACGCGCCGGAGAGTTTCTACCTGGAGATGACCGACGAGGTGCTGCGCAGAATGAAGCAGTCGGGCCTGGCGCGGGAGAGCGAGGATGCGCTGATAGTGCCCCTGGACGACTACGGCCTGCCGCCTTACATGCTGCGCAAGGCAGACGAGACCACCCTCTACGCCACGCGCGACATCTGCGCCGCCGAATACCGCTGGCGCAAGTACCGCTTCCACCTGGCGCTCTACGTGGTGGGCGGGGAGCAAGAGCTCTATTTCCGACAGCTCAAGAAAGTGCTGGAGCTGATGGGCCACCAGTGGGCCGAACGCGTCGAGCACGTGGGCTTCGGGCTGCTGAAGTTCCGCGACGCCGAAACCGGCCTCCTGCGCACCGGCAGCACCCGGCAGGGCGAGATGATACCTCTCGAAGAGGTCCTCAGAAGTGGCGTGGAAAAGGCCCGCCAGAAGATCCGCGAGAACCTTGACAAGCTGGAAGGAGGCGCCGACCCGGACGAGCTGGCGGCGCAGGTCGGCATCGGGGCCGTGGTGTTCAGCGACCTGAGCGTGAAAAGGGCCAAGGACGTTGTCTTCGACTGGGACCGCATGCTCGATTTTGAGGGGGACACCGGCCCCTACGTCCAGTACGCCCACGCGCGCCTGTGCAGCATCATGAGGAAAGCCGGCGAGGAGGTGAGCCCGGAGGCGGACTGCGAGCCCCTTCAATTGCCGGAGGAATGGGCCCTGGTGCGGCTCCTTGAACGCTTCCCCTCCCGCCTCCGGGCAGCGGCGGAGGGCCGGGAACCTTCCATGATTGCGAATTATCTCCTTGAACTCTGCGCGCAGTTCAGTGCATATTACAGCGCCGGAATGAGGGAGGCGCAGCGTCGCGTCCTCTGTGGGGACGAAGCGACCCGCGCGGCGCGTCTCTTGCTCGTCAGCGCCGTCAGGCACACCATCAGGAACGGGCTCGCCCTGCTCGGCGTCGCTGCGCCGGAGCGCATGTAGCCGGTGCGGGCCGGGCGGCTTTGCAGCAGATCAGGGGGCTGGGGATGAGCAGGTTTGCAGCGGTCTTCTTCGATCTGGACGGCACGCTGTGGGATAAGGTCGCCTGCTCCGACTGCGTCATGGAGGTCGTCCTGCCGAAGCTGATGCCCCACCTGTCTGAACAGGACCCCGCGCCGGTCATCGTGCGGTTCAACGCGGCCGTTCTGGGGGTGGTCAGAGGCTGCGGCATCGGCGAAGGGGTCCGTGTCTCCACTGCGGACAGGTTCGAAGAGCTCTTGCGGGGCTACGGGGTGCAAGACGGAGGGCTGGCCCGCGAACTGAGCACTTCCTACGACCACGCGCGCCGATTCCAGATGCGGCGCTTCGTGCGTAGCGGCGCGCACCGGACCCTGCGGCGCCTGCGCGAACGGGGCCTGACGCTCGGGATCATTACCGACGGATCGCCCGCCGTCCAGCGCCGCGTCGTTGAGGCGCTGGGGCTCGGCGGCTACGTGCAGCACCTCGTCATCGGAGAGGTTGAAGGCTACAAGAAGCCCGATCCGCGCCTGTTTCAGCGCGCCCTGGAGCTGGCGGGCGTCGAGCCGGCCGAGATGTTGTATGTGGGCGACAATCCCATCACGGACGTGATGGGTGCTTCGCGTGCGCAAATCCCGGTGGCCTGGCTGCAAACCGACCACTTGCCCCCCGCCGGCTCCACGCCAGAGCCCGACTTCAAGATCGAGGACCTCAGCGGAGTGCTCCCGATAGTGGATGGCCGGTGCTGAAGCCGGCTCCGGGCGCCGAGCACTGACCTCGTCCCCTCAACCCTTCCCCCGCGCGTACCAGTCCGGGTCCTCGGCCAGATTGCGGCGGGCCTCATCGAACATCGGCTCCAGCGCAGAGCTGTCCCAGGCGCGTTGCGTGTACGGGGACGATCTCATCTTCCGGATTTCGGCCTCCAGTTTCTCGTTGCGATAGCTGCCGTAGATGTGCAGGGAATCGCTGATGTCCACGTAGCGCCCGCAGCCCACCGCTTCGCCGAGCCTCTCGGAGATTCTCTGCGCCATCCAGCGCTGCAGATCCGTCAGAGCGAAGACGTTCATGAACCAGGCCAATACCAGGTCCCGCGAGCGCCAGTGCGCGTTCAGGTTCAGGCGCCAGCCCCCGTGGCCCTCAGCCAGCAGTCGCGCCCACAGCCTCTGCAGGCACGGCGGATGGTCGGTGGGGGGGTCACAGTGCGGAATCCACGTTATCGCCTGGGAGCGGCGGCTGTGCGGAACGGCCGCCAGCTTCTCGATCATCAGCTCTATCTGATCAATCGGGACGAACTGCGGCCCATCGTCGGGGTTTTCCAGGTCCTCCAGAGGCCGGTACGCGAACAGGCGCTGGTGGTAGGTGTATGTCCACTTCCCCTCGCGCGGGTTGATCCAGTGGTCATGGATGCCTTTGAGGACCTCCTGGCGGTAGACCTCCAGCTCGACCGGACCGCAGGGCAAGTTCTTGTGGATGCGCGGCTCCCGCAGCGGCTCCCGGACCTCCACCAGGACCGTTGCATCCAGACTCGGCGGGTCCCCGGGCGCATCGTATTCCGTGCGGACCTCCACCCCTTGATCCCAGACCGCAAGGAGCGCCTTCTCCCAGGCTTCCGGCACCGTGGTGGCCCTGACGACCAGGACTGGGACATCGCCGGGGCTCTCTGATTCTTGCCTGCCCATTTTTCATGCCGATCTTACCGCGTCCCAATGCGGGATGGCAAGTCGAAAATCATCCCTCATTTGCGACCCGGCGCCGGTGGTGCTAACCTGAAGGGGCTGACGAGAATCCTCTGCGGAGTTTCCCAGAACGTTGCGAAGGTTGCGGCAGAAGCAATTGTGGCGGGCCGCAGCGAGACGTCGCGCTTGCCTGTCCTACGGGGCGCAGCGCCGCCATGCGGCACTCATCGCTGGACCTCACCATGAACGTCTACACCCACCCGGAGCCGCTTCAGGCGCTACCGGACCTGTCCGTAGGCGATGGGCCTGCAGACGATGGCCAGACGAAGGCTGGCACATAGCGGCCCCCCGCGTGTGCAGGACAGAGGGCGCGCCCCCGGGACGTGGGGCGCGAAGCTGGACGCGCACGCTGTCATTCGCCACGTTTGGTGCTTTCGCTTCCTCTCGCAGTCTGGCCGAATATCAGATCCACGGCTTTCTCGTCCATCCCCTCCGCATACAGAACGGCACGAGACCAGTCCACGAAGCTATAGCGCTTCTTGAAGTCTGCCAGGGTGCAGGCGTCTGGGCACCGGTCCACAATGACAAGTGGTGACTTCGTCTGGCCGAACAGGTCTTCTCCCCAGTGGATATTCTGGTAGTTAGTAACAAGCTTGTAGAGCATCAGTCGCGCGTATTCGTCCTCTGGCGAGAGAGAGAACCCAATGATGGCGACGCCCATATTAGTCGCGCCGGCATAGCCCGCTCCCCGCCAGAAGTCCGTCACTTTCGCGGCATAGAGGATCTTAAGGGACGAAGGGGCCAGCAGCCAAGGCGTTGCCAGAAACAGGAGATTCTTCTGGTAAACGGCCTTAAGCTCCTTGACCCGATACATTTCGCTCAGGGGGTCGTCGGGGAAGTTCGGCCCCTCCAGCAGCTTTGTGACTGCCAGCTCATCAGCATGGGAGAAGACAGGGTCAGCCGGCTGGGTCGTCCCACCACCCTCTCTGTAAAGGCGCTCTCTCTGGCTGTACAGAGTACGGTCAAACCAGTCAATCGACCCATGCATCTTCAGAACGCACACTTCCTCTCTGGAGTCGTCGATCGTGGCTAAATGGTCGCCGACTTCACTGTACCGATGGCGGAACAGGCGGTAGGGCTTGCCCTCCGCCTCGAGTGCCCGCTCCAGCAACACATCGTAGTTGAAGGTGAGCACATAGTCGCCCGGTTGAAGTCCACGTGCGAACCGCCGGTACAACTTCGGTACTTCATCAACCGAGGGAGTCAGCTCGGCAAGAATCTCTCCGATAAGAGTCTTGACAACAACAGTTCCTTCGTTTCCTTGGGAACTCCAGGTGTCAGAACCTCTTAGTTCAAGGAAGTGTTCGATATCAAGCACACGCATGAAGTCTTCGAAATCGACCTGATTAGGAGACAGGTGCACTCCGTCCGCTTGGCGTTTGTACTCGAGATAGTCCGCCAAGTCGTCATGGAACTTCGCTGCCCGCCCTGACAACAGGCGGGTCCGCTCGTAGACTTGGCGCCAGAGTTCCTTTGCGAGCGGGAAGCCTGCTGCTCTGGAAAAACCTGCTCCCAGGACGAGTATCCTGTATCGCTTGGCCTCCACGGTTCCCTCAGCGGATAGCGTCGTACGGCTCTTCGATGTCCTTATCGCCGATCCAATAGACCAGGAGGTCTCAATGAACTACGGGATTGACCATTCGAGACTGTTCGGGGCGCGGCTCCTTGTGGCGTTTACTTCCTATGTCTAAGCGGCCCAACGCCCTATTGGATTGTACTCGTCTGCTACTGAACTTCAACCGGCGACGGGTGCTTGCCCAGCCGGATGGCATTACGGTGGCCGAGGCCACTTCATCCAGAGTTTCATCCACTGTTTCACCCAGATTTTCCCCAAATGCTGTCCATCGCTGTCATCTCCTGGCACGCGATGGCACAGTGGGGTGGGGTGGACGTCCAGCTTGGGAAGCTACGACGGCGTAGTTCTAACTCCGCATTGGTCAAAGCGTTCCGACTTTCGCGCCCACCGCTTCCCCCCCCTATTCCCCACCCCGGACATATGGGCGCAAGTCAATGGCCTGCACGCACTTACGTGACCGCGCCGTCGCCGCCGCACCGTCTGGATCATGGCGCGCACGGTATGATAACTGATCTTCCGGGCGTAAGGGAAATACGTGCTCTGGGCTTCCAAAACAGTCTGACGGAGTTCCCGTCTGAGAAAAGTTGGTATAAGATGGAAGAAAATGGGCCGGCGGAGGAACTATATGAATAGAGAGCGATCGAGGTCGTTGCTTAGGAAGACCGCCCATTTGCATGCGAACGATTTGGAGCTCGTGCGAAGAGCCCGACGGGGCAGTGACGCGGCTTTTCATGAGCTGGTTGACCGCCACGCGGGCCGTTTGTTCGGGTTGGCATTCTCCTTGATTGGGAACGCTGCGGATGCGGAAGACGTAGTGCAGGAGACCTTCTTGGGCGCTTTGCGAGGGCTTAGAGCGTTCAAGGGACGGTCGTCAGTGAAGACCTGGCTGATTCGAATCCTGGTCAAGCAAGCGGCCCGGCATCATCGCTCACGTAGCACGCGCGAAACGGTGTCGCTCGACGATATCTCGGAGGCATCTGCAAGTGTCTTGGGCAAACAGCAGGCAGCTGCTTCCACAAGGCGGCTCGACATTCGCATGGACGTCCTTGCTGCGCTTGAGACGTTGTCTCCCGAACATCGGCAGGTCATTGTCCTCCGAGAGTTGCAGGGCATGTCCTATCAGGAGATGGCAGAGGTCCTGCGCATTCCTCGCGGAACGGTTGAATCAAGGCTGTTCAGGGCACGGCGGGAATTGAAAGAAAGGCTCAAGGGGTACCTTCCGTGAAGAAGGGGAAAGTATCAGCAGACAGCTCATGAGACGCAAGGCCACAACGAACAAAGAGTAAGCGATGACTGCTTGCGAACACAACCGGAAAATCAGTGCCTATCATGATGGCGAGCTCCCCGGAGAGGAGTGCCGCGACCTGGAGGAACACATCCGAGAGTGTTCCACATGCGCTCAGGAGCTTGAACAGCTTCGGAGCCTTTCCAGGCTCCTTGCCGCGGCCGAAATGCCAGGGATGTCCTCCGATGTCTTGGAGCGTCTGCACAGCAGTGTCAGCTCCGTGCGGGAGGTGTTCGTGCTCCGGACAGCCGAGAGGGTGATGACGGTTGCTGCTGCGCTGCTCGTTGTATGCGCCGTTTGGTTCTGGCAAACAGCGGGAGCCCTGGACTCCGGCATCGAGAGGCTTGAGGATTGGGAGATCGCCGCTGTTTGGCCGCAGACGGAGGCACCGGCGGAAGCCAGCGCCGAAGAGATGCTCGCCCAATGGATGGTCCTGGACCTGTCGCAGGAGAACGGAAGTGACTAAGACTCGGATAATGATGCTCGTGTCCTTTGCAGTGGTCTTTGCCGCCGGCGCGGCCGTGGGCTTGCTTATGGCGCGGTCTGCACGACCGCCCCACCGCAGGTCGTGGCTTGCGAGTGAGCTGGACCTCACTCCCGAACAGCGGGAGCAAATGCGCCGGATCTGGTCCCAATCCGACCAGAAGTCACTGATGCGCCGGTACTTTGAACGAAGACGTACGATCCGAGAGTCGCGTGACAAGGCCTTACGGGCGCTTTTGACGGAGGAGCAAAGAGCCCGACATGACGAGCTCGTGCAGGAATACGAGCAGAAGCTTGCTGAACTCAATGAAGAAAGGACGAAGGCATTCGAGGAGAAGGTGGAACGCACGAAGGAGATCCTGACGGAGTCGCAGCGCAAGAAGTATGAGGAGCTTCTGGAAAAGAGGCGTGGACCAAGACACAAGCCTGGGGCGGACGGCCACATCGGCAGGGGAGAACCGGGCAGCGCACCATTCCGGCAGAACTGGAAAGGTCACCCGGCAGAAGTTCAGGATGGTCCAGGCGGCCAGGACAAGTCCTTGGAACAGTAGTGGTTTCAAAAGTCTTTCTGAAAGGACAGGGTCATGTCTAAGCGTGGAGTAGTCTTCGGGTTGAGCGTTGCCTTGCTTCTGGCAGCTTTGTGGGTCGGCCAAGCGCTTTCTCAGGAGGCTGAACGCCCGAGACGCGAGCGTCGTATGATGCGGCGTGGGCGGTTTGATGCAGGGCAGATGCGCCAGAGAATGCTGGAGCGAACCAAAGAGTTGCTCGGAGCCACGGACGAGGACTGGAAAGCCCTTGGGCCGAGGATCGAGAAGGTCCAGACGCTCTCCTCTCAGTTGAGAGGAGGCCGAGGCATGGGCGGAATGTTCATGCGCCTCTCCTCTCGTCGTGGGACACCAGAAGGTCCCGAAGCCACTCCTGAACCGACTGAACTGGAGAAGGCTCTGCAAGAGCTTCGAACCGCGTTGGACAACCAGGAGGCAGAACCGAAGGACATCCAGGAGAAACTGACGGCTCTGCGTGAGGCCCGCCAGAAGGTCCAGGAGGAGTTGGCCGAGGCGCAAGCACAACTCCGCGAGCTCTTGACCGTGCGTCAGGAAGCTCAGTTGGTCTTATGGGGAATGCTCGACTAACCAGTGGCGGGTCACCGCTTCCCGGACAGGAGGTCGAGGTGGGCGGTGGCCCGCTGGCTCACACGGACTGTCGGCGTTATTCGCGCCATGAATGATATTCTCGTAAAGATATTCGAAGTGGGCCTGCTTGATGATCATGCCGCCGGCCTCGAGGCGTTGCCGCCGCAGTGCGGACAGTTGCCCAAGTGCCAGGGCATTCCTTGAGAACTGGATTCGCTGGTCAAGCATCTGCGCCGCCTATCGGCCCGAGCACTGCGAACCCGTCGCGAGCATCATCCGGCAGGTCGCAGAGCGAAACCGGCGGCAGGGGGGGCCGGCGGGCGCGGTCATTATGCCATCGTGAACGCCAGCGAGCGGTCAGTGCGGGATAGCAACATCGTTGTGGTGGGAATGTCAGACGGAAGGCCGCGCACTGTGCAACGCAAAAGGGACTTGACGCCCTCGGGTACCCGTGGCATGGTATGTGGACGGCGAGTCCGGTCGTTCGTGCGGCACAACCGTACGGGCTGGCCGGCTTTCCTGCGGGCGACGAGGTTGTATGTCAATTGCGCAGATCATAAGCCTACTTGCATCCCAGCTGGGCGCATCCCCCGATCGCACGGTGGTGGGGCAACTCGTGGTCCAGTTCGTCACGGGGGTCGCGTCAAACGCCTTCGTCGCGGTATTGCAGCGCGCCGATAAGAAGAAGAGGCGTCAGATCGAGCGCGCACGTGAGGCGCTCGCCGATCCGGGCAGCTCGGTCGGCCGGGCACTCACGAAGGCCGTGCGCGGGATGGGGTACGAGGTGGATGAGAACGCTCTCTCGCCCAGCCTCGCCGCCGATCCCGGCGTCCATGCGATGCTGATTGACTTCCTCCTGAAGCCCTCGCCCGATTCCCCGATGGTCGGCGACCTCGCGGACGCACTGCGTGACGCGATACCTCACGACGATGGGGTGTCTCCCAAGGAATTCGAGCAACAGGTGGGCGACCTCGCCTGCGAACTGGCCTCTACGATGGCGCGTGATCATCAGATGCAGGCTATCCTGTCGCTTCACGAGATCCTTGAGCTGCGAGCCATCGCGGAGAAAACCTTTGCGCACACTGCCGAGATTCTCGAGTGGGTGCGGGAACAGAAGCGCCGGGCTGACGCTGAGCCGGTCGCGGCTGAGGCAGAGGGTGCGGCGGAGCCGTCCGGGCCGCAGCTCCAGGTGCCGGAGTACCTGGACGGCCTGCTGGATTCTCAGAAGAAGGAGGTGCGCGACCTGACGCGCAGGGCGCGGGTGCTCCAGCGGGGCGGCGAGCATGAGGAGGCTATTGAGGCGTGGACAGGCGTGCTTGCCCTCGCGGAGGAGCCCAGCGGGCGCAGCGCCGCACGGCTCAATCGAGGGCAATGCCGGGCGGAACTGAGGTGCTACGCGCCCGCGCTCGATGACTTCGCCGCTGCCCTGGAGCTGGCCACGCAAGCCCGGGACGCGGAGGGGTGGGGGGCCGCCGTAGTCTCCATCGCGAATGTGTTTCAGAGCCGTCCCGCCCGCAACTCCGCCCTCCGCGGCGACGACTTGCTAGCAGCGGTGGACCTCTACCGCAAAGCGCTCGCCGTTTTCGGCAAGGACGAGTATCCAGTCGACTACGCGATGACACAGAACAACCTGGGC
The DNA here is from genome assembly GCA_030615435.1 of Candidatus Brocadiaceae bacterium. Taxonomy (GTDB): domain Bacteria; phylum Planctomycetota; class Brocadiia; order SM23-32; family SM23-32; genus JAUWZH01. The sequence continues at coordinate 11,926 of JAUWZH010000051.1, forward strand.
AACGCGCTGATGCATCTGCCGAGCGCGACGGCAGAGGAACGGGCCGAGAACGTCCGCCGTGCCATCGGCTGCTACGAAGAGGCCCTCAAGATCCGCCGCAAGGACGAGTACCCCCTGGACTACGCGATGACACAGAACAACCTGGGCAACGCGCTCGGGGACCTGCCCAGCGCGACCGCCCAGGAGCAGGCCGAGAACGTCCG
>JAUWZH010000197.1 GCA_030615435.1 Candidatus Brocadiaceae bacterium
AGGGCACGGCCGTGTCTGCGAACTGCTCAAGCGCACATCAGCGCATCGTCTCGTCGTACGAATGCACCGGGCGATACAGGCCGAGCAGCCAGTCGGCGTCGTCCACCATACGGTCGAGGTCTGTCCTTACGGTGTAAGCCCGGCGCCGCTGCCGCTCAGCGGTGAACGCATTGCAGCCGCAGACGAAGACGATGCTCAGCACCGCCAGCAAACAAAGCACACGAGCAGGCCAGAGCTTCTTCATTCTATGCTCTCCTCAGCATGAAACCCGGTTTCCAGACCGAGCAGAGACTATAACCGCTTCGCAGGGGCATGTCAAACAAAATCGCGGCGTCCTTCGCCTGGAGGGAGCCCCACGGGCGACACTCCCGCACCATGACCGCCCCCACAAGGCCCGGCGCGCCGAACGGCCGCCCGAGACCGCCCTGAGAATCCTCTCGTCCTTGACTCCCGGTCGGCCAGCGCTACAATGGCCGTCAGATGGCCCTGCAGCGGACAAGAAACGGAGGCTGCTCTTGAGCAGGAAACGAATAGGCATCATTGGCGGAAGCGGACTCTACAGAATCAGAGGCGTCGAGCCCAAAGAGGAGATAGACCTGGATACGCCTTTCGGCCGCCCTTCGGACCGTTTCATCCTCGGAGAACTGGAAGGCCGCGAGGTGCTGTTCCTCCCGCGGCACGGCCGCAGCCACACGCTGCTTCCGAGCGAGATACCCTTTCGGGCGAACATATACGGGCTGAAGAAGCTCGGGGTGGAATGGATCATCTCCGTCTCTGCGGTCGGCAGCATGAAGGAACATATTCGGCCCCAGGACATCGTTTTTCCGGACCAGTTCATTGACCGCACCCGCCTGCGCCGGGACACCTTTTTCGGCCGCGGGGTGGTCGCCCACATCAGCTTTGCAGACCCGGTCTGCGCCCCCCTGAGCTCGGTGCTCGCCGACGCCGCAGAGAAGTGCGGGGCCACCGTGCACCGGGGCGGAACCTATCTCTGCATGGAAGGGCCAGCCTTTTCGACGCGGGCCGAATCCATCCTGTATCGCTCCCGGGGAGTGGACGTGATCGGCATGACGAATTATCAGGAAGCCAAGCTGGCGCGGGAGGCCGAGATGTGTTACGCCACAATGGCCTGCGTCACGGACTACGACTGCTGGCACCAGAGCGAGGAGAGCGTCAGCGTCGAGATGCTCGTAGAGAACCTGCGCAAGAACGCCTCTGTGGCACAGGATACGATCAAAGAGGCCGTGCCGGCGATTCCGAGGGAGCGCTCCTGCCTCTGCGCCAGCGCCCTGAAGGACACGCTGCTGACACCGGCGGACAAGATCCCGGAGGAAACGCGAAGGAAACTGGACATAATCATCGGGAAATACATAGAATAGGAAAGAGAGAGGGAGGCGCCAGAAAACTCGCCTCGGGCGGCAAGCGCGGCGTCGCGCGGGACATCTTCAGAATGACGTGCTTCGGGAAACCGGGCATCCGCAGGAGCGAGGATGACGCCGTCACCGAACTGATCGGACGACATGACGGCACAGAAAGGCAAGGGTGGCGCAGACGAGCTCAAGAGGTTGGGATGGCAGGGCATCCGGTTGACGATTCCAGCCGACTGGGAGCTGGTATCTACGCAAGGGAGTTATGAGTCCGGCTACCTCGCCCTCGCTGATGCCGAGACCATCCGGCTGCAAATGAGATGGGGCTCGGTGCGCGGCAAGGCGGACCCTTCCGAGGCGGCGGCCCGCCACATTCGGAGGCTGCAGAAACAAGCCAGGAAGGCCGGCACACACGTAACGTTCGACACGAACCTGAAGCTGGCCTCCCTGCGAGAAAAGCAGATCGAATGTTACGAATGGACCGGCGATTCTCGCGGGACGGCGATGGTGAGCCGATGCGAGGAGTGCAACCGCATCGTCCACATCGTCCTGTTCGCTGGGGCTGAGCGCTCGTTGCGGAAGCTCGCACGGACGGTTTTCTCCTCGCTCAGAGACCACTGCGAAGGGGATGCTGTTCTGTGGAAGTTCTATGACGTGGAGTTTTGCAGCCCCACAAACATGCCCCTGCACCGACAGGACCTCAAGACCGGCTGCATCCGGATGCTGTTCAAGAAGAAACGGCGGGAACTGGAGTTCGTGCGGGCAAGTGTGGCACAGGTGCTGCTGGCCCGGAAATCCTTGCGGGAATGGTTCAAGGACTTCTACGGGCCCGAGTTCAAACGCTGGCACTTCGACATGTCGGAGACTCAACTGAAGGGCCATTCAGGCTTGCGCCTGGAGGGAAGGCCGTGGCTGCTCGCCAATCCGGGGCGCTTGATCGGCCGGAGCAGAGAGCTGCGAATCGCCTGCTGGCACTGCACTGAGAGCAATCGGCTGTTCGTCGTTCGTCACTGCGCCCCGGACGGCGCTGCCGAGGTCTTTGAGCGCGCGGTGGAGAGCTTGAAGTGCTGTCAGCAGAACTGAAGCCCGAACGGGCCCGAAGAACATGGCACTGCTGCGAAGACGCACAAAGCAGACCCCCGAACTGGGCAGGAAACAGGCCCTGGAGGCCGTGCCCGTCCTGAACAACCTGGTCAGCCTGGAGCACAATGCTGAGGGGAACGCCGTGCTGAACCTGCCGCGCAAGCGCACCAGCATGGTCAGAGTCATTTCCAGGGTCTTCAAGTTTTCCCCGTACAAACAGGTTGAACTTGACGAGCTGGGCAGTTGCGTTGTAGAACTCTGTGACGGAACGAACAGCGTCTCAGAGATCATCACGCGCTTTTCCGAAAGGTTTCGGCTCAATCGGCGAGAGTCCGAGGTCTCGATGCTGACTTACCTGAAGAGCCTTGCAAAGCGGGGCATCATCGTCTTCGCGGTCCCTGAAGACTCGACTAAGTAGCTGCTGCGAGCGGGAGGCGTGGATTTGGCCGGCTCGGGACATAGCACAGGACGAGAGACGGGGAAAATCGGCCGGCAGATAGTGTTGCCCACGGGCAAGGCCATCGAGATCGCCTGGAAAAGCATCAGGGTCCGCATCTGGCGCTCTCTGATAACCACCAGCGGCATCGTCCTTGCCATCGCCTTCCTGACCTCGATTTGGGTCACGGGAGCCATCACCGGCGCCCTGCAGAACGTTTCCGAGGACGATGAGAACTACGGGGTCATCACACGCCTCCTGCAGAAGCGGGCGATTGCGCAGGAGAACGTGAGCATACGCGTGGGCATAATCGGGGGAGGCGGCGCCCGGGAAGGCCCCTCCCGCAACACCCCGGCAGTGCTGGTTCGCGACGTGCTGCAGGAAAGGCAGGAATTCGCCCCGTTTCTGGTTCCGACCTCTCTGAGTGCCTTCGAAGGAGCTGTGGAGCCCGAGGACCCCGCTGAGAGGCCGGACGCGCTGCTCGTGACCTCCTTCCCTTCATCCCTGGCTCACTCCCGGGTGGTGGCCGCGCTCGCACGATTCGTGCAAACCGGCGGGATGCTCGTGGTGTTCGGCTACGAACAACTCTGGCCTGAAGAAACCGACGAGCCGATCACAAGTGAGTTTGAGGGCCTGTTGCCGGGCCGTCCCGGCAGTGGCACGTTGGAGGCTCGGGGGAATTCGATTGAGCCCTCGGGGCATCCCGGCATGGCAGACGTCAAATGGGCCGAACATCCCGACGACCTTGCCTACATCCGCGTGGAACCTCGCGAGGGGGCCGAAGAGCTGGCGCGGGTGGCAGGCGAGGGCATCCTCTGGACCGGTCCCTACGGAGAGGGGACGGTTTTCTGGTACCCCGTCGCCGGCGACCAGGCACTCGAACCGGCCGCGCTCCACTGGTTCCTGAAGGGGCGGGTGCTGGTGGACTCGCTGCGCTGGGGGGCGCGGGAGAAACTCCGGGGCGGGACCATGGCCATGCGCAACCTCTGGCTGGTCAGCCTCAGCCTCATGGTCTGCATCGTGGGCATCACCAATGCCATGCTGATGAGCGTCACCGAGCGGTTTCGCGAGATCGGAACAATGAAGTGCCTGGGGGCGCTCGACAGCTTCGTGGTGCGCCTGTTCCTGATTGAATCTTCATTTCAGGGCGCCGCCGGTTCGCTGCTCGGTGCGACGCTCGGCCTGACGCTCGCCTTCGCGCGCGCGCTGTTCGCATACCACTTCGCCGACGTCACGACGGGCGAGAGTTACTGGTTCGCGCTGCAGTATTTCCCGGGCGTGCAGATATTGTTCTGGATACTCGTGGCCATAGTGATAGGCACGGTGCTCAGCGTCCTCGCGGCGGTTTACCCGGCCTATCGCGCAGCAAAAATGGAACCGGTGGAGGCAATGCGGACGGAAGCATGAAGTCCAGATTCCCGATTCTCGACCGGGGATTGCCGATTGCTAAGTGCTTTGGATGGGGTCGAGAACCTGAACCCGAGAATTCCCAGCTTTGGAGGCGTTGAGCGTGGCTGAGGCGATTGCAACCGAACAGAGCACGCAGACCGTCGTGCGCACCAAGAACGTCAGGAAGGTCTACGTCATGGGCAAGGTGGAGGTGACCGCCCTGAAGGATATCACGCTGCAGGTATATACGGGGGAGTACATCAGCATCATGGGACCCAGCGGCAGCGGCAAGAGCACGCTGTTCAACATGATCGGTGGCCTGGACAAGCCCACCTCCGGCCTCGTCTACATTGACGAGGTGGACGTCGCCCAGCTCGACGCCTTCGAGCTGGCGTGGCTGCGCTGCCGAAAGATCGGTTACATCTTTCAGACCTTCAACCTCATTCCGGTCATGTCCGCCCTGGAGAATGTAACCCTGCCGATGACCTTCGCCGGCCTTACCACCGACGAGTCCCGCGACAAGGGCATGGAACTGCTGGAGGCGGTGGGGCTGGCCGCCCGTTACACTCACAAGCCAGTCGAGCTTTCGGGCGGCCAGCTGCAGCGCGTCGCCATCGCCCGGGCGATGGCCAACTCGCCGAGCATCATCCTCGCCGATGAGCCCACCGGGAACCTCGACCTCGCTACCGGCAAGGAGATCATCACCTTGCTCAGCGAGATGAACCAGCACGAGGGCGTCACCATCATCACCGCCACACATGACATCAAGATGCTCAGCGCCTCCGACCGCATCATCTGGATCCGCGACGGCCGGCTGGACAAGATCGAACGGCGCGAGGACCTCGATATCCAGATCGGCAGCATCGGCGGGGTGTCCGGCGTTACGACCACCGGCGCGGCGATCGTCCGGGCCGGCACGTCGCTGGAGGCTTTGGCGGGCGTCAACACCAGCAGCGAC
>JAUWZH010000252.1 GCA_030615435.1 Candidatus Brocadiaceae bacterium
CGGTGATTCGCTGGTTGAAGGCGTGGGTGCCGCCGGGCCGATTGTAGGAGACGCCGTTGTAAATGAACGCGTTCTGCACCTGCATGCCCCACGCGTGTGAGAAGTAGTCCTCCGAGCCGGTGCCGTGCAGGTCGGGCGGCCACTTCTTGCCGTCAATCATGAACATGTCGTCGCCCTCGCCCCACCACCCCCCGTAGAGGTTGTGGATGCTCATGTTGCAGCCCACGTAGTGGCCCCGCCCCTCTGCATCGAGGATGAGGTAGTTGTTCTCGTCCGTCAGGTTGACCTCCGGATCATCACTCGGCGGCGCAGGCGTGCAGGGGTTCTCCCGCCGCCACAAGGCGTGGAAGCGAAGCTGATCTTCCGGCAGGCCATCCAGCCCGTCGTAGTCCACGTAGTAGTAGAAGGAGCCCACGTCCGTTTCGGCCTCGTTCTGGATTTCGATCCGCGCCCCGTCCCGGAACGGCATCGGGAAGTAGCAGTTCATCGCGGCGTACTTGCTCTGTGGGGAGTTCGCGGACATGTTGAGCACCGCGCACTGATAGGAGCTGACCGCCGCGTGCCCCACCCCGAAGAAGTCCCCCACCGGTGCCTCCACGCTGGGGCGCTCCATGCCGTCCCAGTACATGCGCAGCACGAGTTTGCGCAGGTGATGCTCGTCCTCGCATGCGATGGTGAACCAGATGTGACGGATCACACCTGCGCCCTGGATATTCGCCAGCTCGACCGTCGTGTCCTTCTCGATCTGAATACAGTCCACGTTCCGCCCGGTGCGGTCGAAACTCGACACCCGCTTCGAATGCCCTTCACGCGCCCGACTGAGTGTTTCCAGCATCCGTCATTCTCCTTTGCCAAGAGCAGACCCTGACGCAAATGCGTGCAACAAAAAAAGTGTTTGAACGGCACATCCCGCAAGAACAATATGGCCGAGAAAGCTCGTCGTTTTCGCCGACTTGCCACTACATGATCCAGAATGCGATCTTCACCGCGAGCACGGTCATCACAATGGCAACCGCCCAGTCCTTGAACTTGAAATCCACGAAGGCTTCCACGGGGTTGCAGACCTTGCCGTAAAGCAGCCAGCTCAGGCCTGAGATGTAGATCAGGATGCTGGCGAAGCCGAGAGCAGCGAAAAGAGGCAGGATGAGAACGGCTCCAAAAGGGCCGGCCGAGCCGACCCCGGACAATACGGAGAACGCAAACAGGGCGCCCGTGCCGGCCACCACGAACGCCGCGAGCGACGCCCCGCACACGCCGGGGGAAACCACGCCGGGCACCAGGTCCACAATCCAGTTCAGCGCCCTGCGCGACGCTGCTCTCTGTTCTGTGATAAGGGGACTCTCGCCGCGCTGGATTTCCGGGAGGCCGGCGCCGCAGCGCAGGCAGAAGCGGCTCTCGGGCAAGTGTCCCGCCCCGCAGTTCGGGCATTGAAGCTGTTTGCTCAGATCTTGCCAGCGCTTGAGCATCTGCCATACTGTGTTTCTGCGCCGGCTCTTCTCCTCGGGCTCTTTCTCTTTCACTGCCCGCTCCCCCAACGGTGATCTCAGGAGAAGAGGCGTTCTTGCTTCGTGCCCGCCTGCACGAGCTTTCTCCGCGCCAGGGCCACGTACTGTGGATCAAGCTCGAACCCCACGTAATCGCACCCCAGGGCCCGGGCCGCCAGGGCGGTCGAGCCGCTGCCCATGAAGGGGTCCAGCACCAAGAGCCGCCCCTTCCCGCTTCCGTGGAGGCGGATGCACATCTCGGCCAGCCGCGGTGGGAAGGCGGCCGGATGCTCTTTCTTGCTCATCACCGTATCGTAGGGAATGAACCACATGTTGCCGCGGTCGCGCCGGTCCTGGCGGGCATGTTTCCAGCGGCCGATGTTGCTCTTGTCTCCGTACGGAACCCCGATCGCCAGCTTGTCAAGCTCCACGGCGCCGGACTTCGTGAAGTGGAAGATGAACTCGTGCGCGTTGTTCAGATAGCGGGGACTGTTGACCGGCTTGTAGTGGCCGAGGTTCACCCCTTGCTCCGGCGCGGCGATTGACTTCACCCAGTGGATGGTGTTCTGGAGCTTGAAGCATCGCCGGATGCTCTCCGCCACCTTCAGCGCGCGCAATTCGTCGGAGGGCCTGTCACCGATGTTGAAGAAGAACGAGCCGGCATCCTTCAACACGCGCCGGCACTCCCGGGCCAGTTTCTCCATCCAGGCCAGGTATTCTTCCAGCGGCATCTCGTCCTTGTAGGCGCCGTACGGCACGCCGATGTTGTACGGGGGGGATGTAACTATCACGTCCACGCACCCGCGCGGCAAGCGCCGCCGCATCCCCCGAATGCAGTCTTCCTCGAAGATAGTATTGAGGTACGTCCGCCGCACCATCATGTCCTCAGCCCCTGAACCTACGGCGGGGGCGGCTCGTAACCCTCGCGGCCCATCAGCCCGTACGTGTAGTTCTTCGCCAGCTCCACGCCCGGTTGGTCGTAAGCATTCACCTCGTAGAGGCGGCCGCTGTAAGCAACGGCATACTCGTAGAACATGAACAGCTCCCCGAGCGCTTCCTCGTCAACGCGAGGGATGCGGATGGTGCAGTTGGGCCGGTGCTTGTGGCGCATCGCCCGACGCGTGGCCTCCAGCTCGGCACTGAACAGGTCCTGGAAGGTGCGTCCCGTCAGGTAGCGCAGTTCCGGCTCCGCCTGCCCCTCGCAGATCGGAAGCGGCTCCCTGCCCTCCTGCACCTCTACGAAGGTGATTACCTTGTCGAAGGGACCGTCCTGGTAGAGCTGCATCATCGAATGCTCGTCGGTGGTGCCCACGGAGGCAACCGGCGTGGGGCCGGTGAACACGTCTTTCTCGCTCAGACCGTCCCGCTTGCCGAGGCTTTCGGCCCAGAGCTGGCAGTACCAGTCGGCCAGCCCACGCAGGAAATGGCTGTAGGGCATGAGCACGCTGATGGGCTTGCCCCGGCGGCATTGCAGGTAGAGCAGGCACGCGTAAAGGGCGGCGGGGTTCTCGCGGACTCTCGCGCTCCGACAGCGCTCCTCCATTGCCGATGCTCCCCCGAGCATCCCGGCGATGTCCAGGCCTCCAACAGCGGCGCTCAGGAGCCCCACCGCGCTGAGCACGCTGAAACGCCCGCCCACGTTTGGGGGAATCGGCAAGGCGTAGTAACCGTCCCGCCGGGAGATGCGGCGGAGCAGGCTCTCTTCGGGCCGCGGGTCGGTGGTCAGGATGATCTGCCGCACCGGGTCGCAGCCCTTTGTGCGCTGCAGCAGTTCTCTCACGTGAAGGAACTGGCTCATGGTCGCGGCCGTCGAACCGGACTTGCTTATCACGTTGAAGGCCGTCTCGGGAAGCTCTCCGCTCAGCACGTCCAGAAGGCCGATGAGCCAATCGGGGTCCAGGTTGTCCACCACGAAGATGCGCGGCGCCCCCCGGCGTGCGGGATGGCCGGCGGGCAGCAGGTTGTGATACGGATGCTGCAGCGCCGTGTGGATGGTGATGTTGCCGAGTGCCGAGCCGCCTGCGCCGAGGACCACGAAGTTCTTGTAATGCGAGCGCAGCTCCTGGGCCTTCCTGCGTACCGTCTCGACCAGCCCTTCGTCGCCGGGCAACTCCATGAACCCGACGGCCTCGCCGCGCATCTCGGCGATGGCGGCCGTGGAACGCTCAATCCGCCCGGCCAGCCCGTCGAGTTCGTCCTGGCGCAGCCCGTGCTCCGGGCCCACGGCATCGCTGAACATGTTCGCCGCGTCCAGCCCGAGGTGGCTCTCACGTCGCGCCATCTACTGCGCCTCCCGCGGCTCGTTGACCGGCTGCGAGAAGATGCGCTTCGGGCTTACCGGCTTTCCTGGAGAGGGCACGGTTCACGAGCCAGGCGACGAGAAACGCCACCACCAGGCCGACAACGGCGCCAATTGCCGAGAGTGCGCCGAGGCGCTCGCCCCCCTCCAGCGCATGCCCGACCCATATGCCCGCCACGAACAGCATCAGCGGAAGTCCGAACACCAGGAGCATGCTCAGGTACGCGTTCACGCGAGGAATGCGCACCCGTACGCGATCCCCCTGCTTCAGGGGGCCGCAGTCCACCTTTACGCCGGGCTGCTCCCCGATAAGAGCAGAACA
>JAUWZH010000273.1 GCA_030615435.1 Candidatus Brocadiaceae bacterium
TGGACGAGGCCGCGGGAATCCGGCCGGAAGAGGCCCTTGAGTCGCTCCTGCCCCTTATCAAGGGGACCGTGAACAATCTGGAGAAGGTGGGCATCCCACAGTGCCTGACCGGACCCATCGCCCGCGGCGACGTGGATACCACCCGTCGCCACCTCGAGGCCATCGCGCGTAAGCTCCCCGACCTGCTGCCCCTCTACCGGCTGCTCGGACGCGAGACCGTGGAAGTGGCCCTCGCCAAGGGGGGTCTGTCCGAGGGTAGGGCCGCCGAGCTCCGCGCAATGCTCGGTTCGTAACCGGCGACGGAAAAAAGCAGATCGACCCGACTCGAGAAGGGGGAGAGAATCGGGCCGATCCCGTCCGGTGGGGTGACCAGCGGGAGTCGAACCCGCAACCCCCAGAGCCACAGTCTGGTGCTCTGACCAGTTGAGCTATGGTCACCATCGGTGTCATGATCGTACGGGGCGGCAGGCACATCATGTAAGCAGAAGCCGCGCCCCGAACTCTTCGAGGGGGGGGCGAGCGGTGCCGTGCCGGCGCGGCTCCCCCCGGGGGGGCTCCGATCTTCAGTGAGGGGCTGATTGCGGGCTCTCTACGAACTGCTTCGCTATCCTCAGCGCCTCTTCGGCGCCCCTGACCTCTGATCGCTTCCTGAAAGTCCCTGCCGCGAAACTGAGGACCCCGTTCATAGACCTGCGGTTGCCCTTTGTGGCGTAATGCACCAGTACGCGCATCATGAGGTCGTCGCGCAGAACCGCGCCTTTTGCCGTCCCCTGCGCCAGTGGATCCAGGAGCCCCTGGTAGGCCCCCTCGGCGGCCAGTTCGTGCAAAGTCGCCTCCGGGCCGAAGAGCACGGATTCCCCGGCGCGTATCTGGGACTGCGCCTCCACGATGTAGCGCGTGAAATACACGCGCGCGTTGGCGTCCAGGTTCAGATTCCTTGACAGGGAAATCAAGAAGTCGGAGAGCTCCTGGCGCCTGCGGCTCGACTCTTCGTCTTCCGGTGGGTCAGCCGCCTGACGGCTGGTCAGCCTCGTCCAAAGCCACTTGATCATCCCCATCTTGGCTCCTTCGGTTCCCGGCGCCGTTTAGGTCTGGGGGAGCCCTTCGATGTGCCACTTCCACAGACGGGGCGGGGCTTGCCTGAAGACTCACCCCGACAAGGATATCCTACTCGCTCGTGCCAGTCAAGCACAAGCCCTCCGCCTCGGCCAGGTTGCAAATGGCTGTGGCGGATCCTACAATGAGCCTTCCCTTCGGGACCTGCCCTTACTTCGTTGAGTCTGGCTGCGGTCTGCAATGAAGGACGGCTCCTTCGACATAATCGTTGTGGGGGGCGGGCACGCCGGGTGCGAAGCGGCCCTGGCCGCGGCACGCATGGGGGCCCGCACCGCCCTGCTGACCATGCACCTGGACGCCATCGCCTTCCTGAGCTGCAACCCTGCCATCGGCGGTCTGGCCAAGGGGCAGCTCGTGCGGGAGGTAGACGCCCTCGGAGGGGAGATGGGCAAGGTCGCCGACGCTGCGGGCATCCAGTTCCGCATGATCAACACCGGCAAAGGGCCGGCCATGCACTCGCCCCGTGCCCAGGTTGACAAGAGGGCTTACAGCCTGGAGATGAAGCGGCGGCTGGAGGAACAGCCGAACCTGGTGCTGCGCCAGGAACTCGTCGAGGCCCTGCTCGCCGAAGGCGGCCGCGTAAGCGGCGTCCGGTGCAGCAGCGGCGCCGCGTATGGCGCCGGCGCCGTGATCCTCACCACAGGGACCTTCCTGCGGGGCGTGCTGCACTGCGGCTCGTGGAAAACGACGGGCGGGCGAATGGGGGAGCTGAGCGCGGAGCGGCTCTCCGGCACGCTCGAGGAGGCCGGCCTGAGGCTCGGACGCCTCAAGACCGATACCCCGCCGCGGGTCAACGGCCGCACACTCGACCTCGAGCGCCTTGAGGCGCAGCACGGAGACGCCGAACCCCGCCCGTTCAGCTTTTCCACCGAAGCCATCTCGCGGGAGCAGGTCCCGTGCTACGCCACCCAGACCACCCCTCGCACCCACGAGATCATCCGAGCCGGCCTCCACAGGGCGCCCCTCTACGACGGGCAGATCACCGCCGGCCTCGGCCCGCGCTACTGCCCCTCAATCGAGATCAAGGTGGTGCGATTCCCAGACATGGAGCACCACCTGCTGTTTCTTGAGCCGGAAGGGCGCGGCACGCTGGAGTTCTACTGCAACGGCCTGTTCACCAGCCTGCCGCGGGACGTGCAGGAGGAGATGATCCACAGCATCCCGGGCATGGAGCGGGCGCAGATCATGCGCTACGGCTACGCGGTGGAATACGACTTCGTGCCGCCCACCCAGCTCTGGGCGAGCCTGGAGACGAAGGTGGTCGAGGGCCTGTTTCACGCGGGCCAGATCAACGGCACCAGCGGATACGAGGAGGCCGCCGCCCAGGGCATCATCGCAGGCATCAACGCCGCCCGCAAGCTCCAGGGCAATGAGCCGCTGGTGCTCGGCCGCGACGAGGCGTATGTCGGCGTGCTCATAGACGACCTCGTTACCAAGGGCACCGAGGAGCCTTACAGGATGTTCACGTCCCTCGCCGAGTACAGGCTGCTGCTGCGTCAGGACAACGCGGACCGGCGCCTGATGAAGTACGGCCGCCAGAACGGACTGGTCTCGCAGCGCCAGTGGGACCGCCTCCAGGAGAAGGAGGCGGCGATCGAGCGGCTGCGCCGCTGCCTCGACACCCACCGCGAAGGCGGCAAGAGCCTGAGCCGGATCCTGCGCCGCCCCGAGATGAGCATTGGGAAGCTGGCGCAGGTGCACCAGGAGGTGCGGGAGCTGGCCGCAGACCGCGAGGCTTGCGAGCAGGTCGAGATCGAGGCTAAGTACGAGGGCTACTTCGAGCGGCAAAGACGACAAATCGAGAGGTTCCGACACGCGGAAGACAAGAAGATCCCCGCGTGGCTGGATTACAACAAGATGCCCGAACTGCGCAACGAAGCCCGCGAGAAGCTCAGCGCCGTGCGCCCTGTCTCCATCGGGCAGGCATCCCGCATCAGCGGCGTTTCGCCGGCCGACGTCTCTATTCTGCTGGTTTACCTGAAGCATGGTCAGGGCGGGACTTCGTCGGGGCTGAGCGGTGCGTCAACGTGAAGGGCAGGGCGGCGGTGGCCGGCGGATGGGAACTGCGCAGACCCGTACGCTGGAACTGAGAGAGTGCCCTGAGGTGGAAGGTGGAGATGGGCGGACCCGAGTTCCAAGAGCAGATACGGCGCGACATCACGCACAAGCGCATTCGCCGTGGCGCCTTTAGCAGCGTCAAGCAACTGGTCCAGACCATCATGGACTACATAGCCGAGCACAATGAAAACCCTGAGACGTTCTGTTGGTCGGCCAAAGCTGAAGACATCCTCGCAAAAGTCAGCCGGGCCAGGGATGTTCTGGATAATGTATCATTAGCTTGAAACACAACACTAGCAAGTTCAAATTCTCAGGCCCTGGGCCGAATTCTACGGATCATGATCAGCAGGACTGCGCACAGGACGACCAGAGATACGCAGCAAACATAAAGCCACAGACGGGATGGTGAGGTAGTCGCAACGGCCTCCTCAGTTGCACCACGGCGCGTATCTTCTCGAACTTTCTCGACAAACTCATCCACGGCCTCGGTACTGACAACACTCCTGACTTCCTCCCCCCGGATCAACCGCTCTGCTTCGTTGCTGGCAAGCCTTCTCGCTTCTCGCTCTATCCTTG
>JAUWZH010000117.1 GCA_030615435.1 Candidatus Brocadiaceae bacterium
TTGGTTCGCCTCCGCTCGCGCCCCTGGTCCTCTCCATCAACACGACCGCGATTATTGACCACGGCAGACTCACCTCTTGCCCTTTGCCCCCTGTGGGGGGGGCACGCGTCCGACGTTTCTGCATCACTGCCGGTGCGGAAGCCGGACATTCCCTTTGCACGTATCAACAGGCTGAGCAGGTGGTGGACCTGTTGTGAACGACGACCTCGACAATGCAGATGTGAAGAGCGGGCCGAAACGGCGCGCCGGCGCGAGGCCGCCCCTGCCGTCGTTGACTGCCAGGGTGCTCAAGAGCATCGGCTGGGTTTTTGCCGGCAGGGCCTTCGGACGAGTAATTCAACTTGTCAGGGTCATCGTCCTCGCCAGGCTGCTCATGCCCGAAGACTTCGGCCTGTTTGGCATCGTTATGCTCGCCATAGCAACTCTGGAGACCTTTTCCCAGATCGGCTTCCAGACAGCGCTCATCCAGCGCAAGGAGAATACCGACGCTTATCTGGACACGGCATGGACGGTGCAGGTCATCCGTGGGCTAGTGCTGGCGGCGATTCTGTTCGCCGCGGCTCCGGCCGTAGCATGGTTTTTCGAGGTGCCGCGCGCTGCTGTGCTGCTGCGGGTCATGTGTATCTCGGTAGTGCTGGGCGGGTTTGTCAACATAGGGATCATTTACTTCCAGAAAGACCTCGAGTTCCATAAACAAGCTCTCTTCAACGTCGCGGACGCCGGGGTATCCCTGATTGTCGGGATCTTTCTGGCGTACCAGCTCCGCTCGGTATGGGCTCTGGTATGGGCCGGCATCGCGGGTGCCGTAACCCGTTGTGTAGTGTCGCACCTGATGGTCCCGTATCGTCCGGCGCTTCACCTGCGCAAAGACCAGTTTGTAGAGCTGTTTCGGTTCGGGCGCTGGATGCTGGGCTCGTCCGTGGTTGTGTTCCTTGCGACGCGGGGCGATCACGCTTTCCTCGCCAAGATGCTGGGTGCAGGTGCGCTCGGTCTCTATCAGATGGCCTACAGCCTGTCGAATATGCCGGCCACGCAGATAACTTACCTGACCAGCCAGGTCATGATGCCGGCCTATGCAAAAGTGCAAGACAACAGGTCGAAACTGGGAGGGGCATTTCTCGACGTTTTTGAAGTCGTTTTGTCGCTCGCCATGCCCCTGGCCGTCTTCATAGCCCTTGCTGGCCGGGAAATCATCCTCGGGGTTCTGGGGCCCAACTGGGAGGCCGCTGTTGTGCCGGTTCAGATACTTGCGGTTGCGGGTCTTCTGCGTGCCGTGCAGGGCACGGCGGGCCCTTTGTTCGTGGGCGCGGGTCGGCCCCACATGAATTTCTTCATGAACGTAGTTCGCTTTGGCGCCATCGTCTGCACCATCTACCCCCTGACAAAACTGTTCGGGATTGCGGGAACGTCGCTGTCTGTTGTTTTCGCTCTGACTGCAACGCTACCGCTCTGGGCGAAAGCAAGATCGATCGCCGGCATCAGTTGGAGTCAGCTCCTCAGCAGATGCAAATCCGCAGTGCTGCTCAGCTCATTTGTGGCGGTGGGCATTGGCCTTGTCAAACTTCTTCCCATTGTCTCAGTTCGTGACTTACTCGTTTGTGAATTCATCGGGTGTGCTGTTTTGGGCATCGGCGCAACCTGGCTCTCCGGGAGATGGTTTCACTCGAGGCTTTCCATGTATGCGCTTCAGGCCTGGGCGGCTCTAAGGACCACGTAGGTGTGTGCGGGAATCCAGGGAAATGTCGGCTACTGATGAATGAGGTGCCGGATGTCGGATCAAGGCCAGTCGCAGATGCCAGAAGAGCGACTCGATGTGAAGGCCCTCTTCGGCGGAACGTGGAGGCTGTGCCGGGAGAATCTCTTTCTTTTCCTGGCTATCTTCGCGGTCGGTCAGATTCTCTTCTACGTGCTGTCAATGATAGAGCGTTTCACCTCGGGGCATGCCTCCCTCCTGGTCACGCCTGCTTTGTCGGTGCTGCAGTTTCTGGTCGGGTTATGGGCGGGTGCAGCGCTGGTCGTTGCGGTGTCCTGCCGGCACCAAGGGCTGGAGATCACTTTGAAGGGCAGCTTTGCAGGCGTGAAGGGCCGGTACTGGACGTACGTCGCAGTCACGGTTCTCTGCGGGTTGATCTTTGTGGCCGGGTTCTTGCTGCTGGTCGTGCCGGGTGTTTACTGGTTCACAATTCTGTGCCTTGCTCCCCGCGTTGCATTGCTCGAGAAGCGCAGTACGTTTGATTCTCTCCGCCGGAGCCGGGAGCTGGTCCGGGGCCATTTCTGGCGCGTCCTCCTGGTCGGAGTAATTTTTGCCGCTGTGTGGTTAGCCGTCCTTTCAATGTCCTTTTGGGGGTTCCGCGCGTCGGGGCCGTTGGCCCGGATCTTGGTGCTCCCCTTTTCTGTGGTCATCGGAGTTTTTTCGGCAGCATTCTACACCTCTCTCTACTTTCGGCTGAGTGAGATCAAGGAGCGCGGGGAACAGCCCTCACGCGCGGAGGGGGACGGAGAGAAAGGCAAGGGTTGTCTCACATGTGCGAGCATGGCTGGCCTGTTGGTGGGGATTGCGATTCTTGTGAACATCGGGGCCCGCGTGCTGGACAAGTCCGGCGTGTGGGAAGTGCGCAGGTTGGCCCTGCCAGGCGGGGTTGAGCTGGCCCGCCCGGCAGAATGGTCTGCCAGGCGCGTGAGCAAAGCTCCTCCGGCATACCGCTTGAGCAACAACAAGATGCACTTCGTACGCTCCGCGCTGATATGGTCCTTATCCCTGGAAGATTTGGAGAACGTCGGGCCGCCCTTGAGCTTGGCGGAGGAGGCCCTTGCCGCTGAGATGGAGGACGCATATATTGAAAGATTCCGGCGCATTCTGCGCCTGCGCAGGCAGTTCGATCCGCAGTCCCTGGCAGCGATCACTTTGGCTACCCGCTCGTGGGCTCAATACTCACTGCTGTCCGAGGAAGAAGGCAGGCGCCGCGTGAGAACCCATATCTACACGGCTTTCGGCGGGAACTTGATCCTCTTGACTTATCAATACACCCCTCCACCGCAGGCCTCGGAGTCGGAGATCGAAAGTCTGCGCGGCGAGGAGGAGAAGCTGCTAGAGATTGCTGCCGCGCTTAGTTTTCCATCGGTAGTTCGGTAGCCGGAAAGAGAGAGGCAATGTCGGCGCCGTGGAGCTCGTTGCAACGCGACGAGGGCTTTCGCTGAAGTGATGTGCGCGCTTGAAACAGTCGCTCTGGAGGCAGACCATCCGGACCAATGATTTACGGTAATGCCGGGCAAATTGTCTCAGGAGGATACCGGATTTACTCAGTTCTGACGCGGAGGTATTATCCCGCCGTCGGGTGAATTGGCATGGCTCAGCGTGATGCCCTAAGACTCTCGGTGGTTGTTTGCACCTACAGTCGTTCCCGCGAACTGGAGAGTTTGCTCAGAAGCCTGGCCAACCAGGAGCGTCTCCCCGATGAGGTTGTCATCGTAGATAGCAGCGCCGATGATCGTACCGAGAGCCTGGTACGAAAGCGGTCCCCTTCGGACGGGTTGGATCTCGTCTACGTTCGAAGCGCAAGAGGACTGACCTTTCAGCGTAACGTCGGCATTGACCACGCAAGAGGAGACATCGTCATTTTCCTCGATGACGATATGAGCCTCGATCCAGGCTGCCTTAGAACACTTGCTGCCCGTTTCGACAGCGATGTGGATCATAGCATCGGCGGCGTTACGGGTTACGACAGACAGAATATGGGACGTCCGTTTCCCTCCGCAGTGCGTCTGGCGAAGAAACTTGGAATGATTGATTGTGATCTGTTAGGAGGAAAAGTCGACTCTGCCGGAATATTCATAAGTCTGCAGCATTATCATCCCAACCGCCAGAGCTGCCGCGTGGATTTCCTACCCGGCTGCTTCATGGCCTTTAGACAGGAGGTGCTGGAAGAATTCAGGCCCCCCCTCAAGATCAAGCAATACGGAGGGGAAGACAAGTACTTCTCTTCAGCCGTCAGACGTAAATGGGAACTGGAAGTTCTGCCGGATGCTTTGTGTGTGCATCGCCCCGGGCGAGGGCACGTGCGACCGAGTGGATTTAGTCTTGGCTTTTCTATTGTCACGATCCATTTGACTATCTTGCAGGACGTCATAAGCGGTGGCAATGATCGTTCTTCAGCACGGCTTCGGCTGTACTTTGCTTTCACCTCAATGATTGATTTGCTGTACGACGTTCTTTCTCTTGGCACACGCCCATTTGACCCTGAGCCGGCACTGCGTGCGATGGCCAGACATTCTTCTGTTCTCTTGGCCAGCATGCTCGCCAGAGTCACTCCATAGGAGACACAAAGAGCGCTCAATGAACGCTGAAGGCCAGGGGATTAGCAAGAGCCTCTGGCCGGAGACATGTCACGGGCGGTGGATGAGTGAGCGGTACGAGCCCGGACTCGCGTCGGTCATAATCCCGACTTACAACCGCGCCCGCTTACTGACCGAAGCAATGGACTCGGTCCTGGCCCAGACTTACAGGCCCATCGAACTCATCGTGGTGGACGACGGCTCCACGGACCACACCCGGAAGGCAATAGAGCAGTGGAGCAGCAAATGCGCCGACGATCACCTGTTCCGGCTCAGCCACTTCCACCAGGGAAACAAAGGCGCTCCCGCCGCCCGGAACCTCGGCCTGGTCCAATCCCACGGCGAGTACATCCAATTTCTAGACTCGGACGACATCCTTCACCCTGAGAAGATCGAACGGCAGGCTGCCGAATTGCGCGAATGCCCTGCCCTGCCCTGGACTTCGCATATTCCGCGAGCGCCTATTCCCGAGAGGAGCCTGATTGGTCCGCCGAACCCTATTCTGGAAAGCCAACGAAACAACTCCTTCCCGATTTCCTGCTGACTCTTCTGTGGTCCACGGATGGAGGGCTCTACAGGAGAAGCGCCAGCGTCCGGAACGGTCCGTGGGATGAAACTCTGAGAAAGTGGCAGGATTGGGAATATCACATCCGATTTGTAGCGCAGGATCGAGTCATTAAGCACGCGCCCGGCACCCTATCCTTGAGGCGCTGTCATTTGAATGGCAGAATTGCGGAACTATCCGGGCGCCGCGAAGGACTCGAAAGCATGTTGCGGGCCACCCAGCGCGTAGAAAGCGCACTGAAGCTTACGCATCATTACGGAAACGAGGCCGCCGAAAGACTTGCGGCCCGTTATTTCGGCATAGCTTATAGTGCGATCGGATACGGATTCGCGGATGTGGGCCGGCGAGCCTCCGTAATGGGGTTGGGCTTGAGGGCGGGTCCGTACAGGTGGGCTCAATTTCAAATATTCCACTTGTTGAGTCTTCTGCCTCGAGTGTGTAGCGAGGTCGCTTATTGGGCTCTGCGCAGGGTCGGACGAACCTGAGCTTGTGATGAAATCAGAGTCTGTGGGGGGTGTTCGCGGGTCAGAACGAGGAGGAGAACGATGCGCAAGGTAGCGTACTTTCAAATCGCCCACTGCGGCGGTACGTATACGGTTTTCAAGCTTCTGCAAGAAGGGTTGAAAAGGAAAGGATATTCTCTGCGATGTGTTGCGACGGGAAGCTCACACCGGAAGGCGATGGATTCGGTCCACGTTGACGATGCGGTCGTGCTCTGCCCTGAGACCGACGATGCAAGATCCCGGACACAGGCGCTGTTGGACTACATAACAAGTGAGAGATTCGATGTCATAATAGCCAACGGTACCCCCGTGGAAACGAACGCCATGAGGTTTATGCCCCCTTCGGTGCGCCGCCTTTACATCGTGCACAACATTACGCACGGGGCGTATGCGCCGGCGCGCGCAGTGAGGGATTGGGCGGACCTGTACGTCGCCGTCAGCCCACGAGTCAAAGGCGACATGGTGCGGCGATTTGGCTTTCCGGCTGACTCCGTCCGCACGGTCTTTCACGGCGTTGACGTGGGGTCGTTTCCAGAGAGCACAAGGGTGAACACCGGAAAGGTCGTTCGCCTTCTTTCGCTAGGCCGCATCAACGATTACGCCAAAGGCGTGATGTGGCTGCCCGAGATCCTGGAAAGAGCGATGGGGAGCTACTCGGCTCTGGAGCTCGACGTGGTCGGAGATGGCCCGGAGGAAGACAAGCTTGCACGGGCATTCGCACGCAAAGGCTTGAGCGGAAAAGTCAACCTCATTGGGCGCGTGCCGCGCGGACGGGTTCCGGACTTATTCTCTTCGCACGACATTTTCCTCATGCCCTCTCGCTTCGAGGGATGTCCGACGGCATTGCTGGAAGCGATGGCGACGGGCTGCGTTCCCGTTGTTTCGCGAATAAAGGGCGTGACTGACGAGATCGTGTGCGATCGGGCATCGGGTATGCTTTGCCCCATCGGAGACGTTGCGTCGTTTGCCGAGTCGCTCGTGCGCCTGGCAGAGGACCGCACGCTCCTGCGCGGATTAAGCCAACGTGCCACACGCCGTATTCGAGAGCGCTTCACACTGGAAAGGATGGCGGACGATTACGATCAATTGCTCCGCGAAATACTCAATAAACCCTATGGTGGTGCGACACCATTGGAGATGTCCGATTTCGAGATGCACCCGCTGTTTCAGGCCACCTGGCGTACCAAGATCCCCCTGCCGCTCAAGAACTTCGCACGCAAGTGGCTCGAAAGGGTGGGAATTCAGATATGAAGGTCGCAGTCGCTCAGTTGGGGAGCCGGCGACACTATGCGATACCGTTGATTCTGCATCGGGCAGGCATGCTTCACAAGTTGTACACGGACGCCTATGCAGATAAGTCTCCTTTGAGTATTGTCCGGAGGCTGCCGTCCAACGTTTTGCCTCGAGCTGTGAGGAGATTGTACACGAGAGCCGCCGAACTGCCGCCGCAGAAGGTGCGCGCTTTTCAGCTTTTTGGCCTCCAGTACGCATGGAAACTCAGGAGGGCCAAGACCCTTCTGAAGGCCAGGATGGTCCACCTTTGGGCGGGGGAGCGCTTTAATGAACTCATACTCTCCGACGGCCTGCACGGAGCTACCTGTGTATACGGGTTCCAGACTGCGTCGGAAAAACTGTTTGCGGGAGCACGTCGCCTCCGCCTCAAGACTGTACTGGATCAACCTATTGTCCCGCTCACCAAGCTGCAAGCAGTGATGGACGAGGAGAGGCGGCGATGGCCAGGTTGGGAAAGCGAGTGCAAGGATTGGGCCCCACAGGCCTTTGTTGAACGAGAAAGAAATGAGTGGGAGCTGGCAGACATCATTGTCTGTGGCTCCCGGTTTGTCCTCGACAACGTTCTCAAACAAGGCGCCTCCAGGAATAAGTGCAGGCTGGTGCCGGCCGGGGTGGACCTTTCTCATTTCGGTCCCGCGCGTGAGAGGCGATCAGACGGTTCCGGGCCTCTCCGAGTTCTTTTTGTGGGCTCTGTTGGATTGCGGAAAGGGGTCCAGTACCTCTTGCAGGCGGCCAGCAGGTTCAGCCGTTCTGAGGTAGTCGTGAAAGCCGTTGGTCCCATAGTGTGTGACCGGTCCACTTTGGGGTCTTTCTGCCCGTCGAACGTCGAACTTGTGGGTCCCGTGGCTCGCGATGAAGTTGCCCGGTATTACCAGTGGGCAGACATCTTTTGTCTTCCGAGCCTTTGCGAAGGGTCGGCGACCGTGGTGTATGAGGCCCTTGCTTGCGAGCTACCAGTCATAACTACTTATAACACTGGATCCATTGTGGAGGACGGCGTCGAGGGATTTGTGGTTCCCATCAGGGATCCTGGCGCCATTGCTGACCGAATGGCGCTTTATGCCTCAGACCCGGATTTGCTGCGGGAGATGTCCGATGCAGCAAGAAAAAGGAGCAGGTACGG
>JAUWZH010000159.1 GCA_030615435.1 Candidatus Brocadiaceae bacterium
CTGCCGCGCTGCGGCTCTCGTCGCTGAGGTAGCGGCTGAACTCGGCGGCGATGCGCGCACGCCCCTCTACCCGGGAGCAGGGCGGGCCGGCCGGCGCCATGGTGGTCCTGAGCACGTTCACGATCGGCCCTCCCCGTGGCCTGGTGGGGGAGCCGAAGCTCCGGCGGAGTTGTTGGGCCCGTCTGCGGCCCGCCTTCGGCGGATGCGCTCAATCCAACGGGGCACGATCACGTGCAGGTCGCCAACCAGGCCGACGTCGGCCACGCGGAAAATCGGAGCCTCGGGGTCCTGGTTGATGGCAATGATCTTCCCGGCGCTCTGCATGCCGACCAGATGCTGCACCGCGCCCGAGATTCCACAGGCGACGTAGAGCTTCGGCTGAAGCGTCTTGCCGGTCTGACCCACCTGATGGGGGTAGGGGATCCAGCCGGCGTCCACGGCCGCGCGGCTGGCGCCGACAGCGCCGCCCAACTCCTGCGCCAGCTCCCGGATCAGCCCGAAGCCCTGCGCCGAGCTTACTCCCCGGCCTCCCGAGACGACCACGTCGGCCTCGGCGATGTTTACGGCATCGGTCTGCTTCTCGCAGACTTCCAGCACCTCGACCGCAGACTCGATTGCCCCGCCAGAGGGAGTGAACCGGACCATCTCCACGTCCCTCAGACGGCCTGGCTCCAGGGTGGGCAGGACGTTGGGCCGAACGGTCGCCATCTGTGGCCGGTGGCGGGGACAGACTATGGTGGCCATGATGTTGCCGCCGAAGGCGGGGCGAGTTTGAAGCAACAGGCCTTCCTCATCGGCGATTTCCAGCCCGGTGCAGTCCGCCGTCAGGCCCGTCTTGACCAGCGCAGCCACGCGCGGCAGGAATGCCCGCCCCATCGAGGTTGCCCCGCACAGCACGATCTCCGGGCGCTCGCGCTCGATGAGTTCCGCGAGCGCCGCCGCATAGGTCCCGCTCCGGAAGCGGGCGAGCGATGGGTGTTGCGCCACGAATATCTTTTCGACAGGAAAGCAACAGAGGGCCTTTGCAGCAGCGCCGAGGTCGTCCCCCACAAGCACGGCGCAGAGGCAAGTGCCGCGCCGGTCGGCCAGCTCCCTGCCCTTTCCCAGGAGCTGGAAGGTCACGGGATGAATCCGCCCGGCACTTTGCTCGGCGAGGACCCACACCCCGCTGAAAGAGCCGAGGTCGCGCTCCTCACGCTCCCGTTCTTCGACGATGCACAGGGCGTCCGCGGGACATTTCTCCACACACACCCCACACAGGACACACCCCTCGCCGACGCGCAGCCAGCCCTCGACGATCGCCAGCGCGTCGAACGGGCATTCCTCGACGCACAGCCCGCAGAGGTCGCACGACTGTTGGATGATCTCCAGGCGGCTCACAGGAGTCCCTCTTCCTCCAGGAGGCGCACCGCCTGCGCAATGCCCGCCCCGAGGTCTTCCTCGTAGATCCTGCCGGCGCGCTCAACTGAGGGACTGAATATCTCGACCACGCGCGTGGGCGAGCCGTCCAGCCCGATCTGTGCGGGGTCGGCTGCGATCTCTTGCCGCCCCAGACGCTTCAGCGGGGCGAAGCGGCCCCTGAAGAGGTCCTCCAGGTTCGGCAGGCGGGGCTCGTTCAGGTCTTTCACCACGGTCATGACCGCCGGCAGGGGGACGCGCAGCACCTCGTAGCCCGCGTCGGTGAGGCGCTCGACGACTGCGTGATCCGGCTCAATCTCACGCATCCGGCGCACGTAGGTCGCCTGGGGCAGGCCGAGGTGCACGGATAGCTCGGGGCCGACGTGGCCGGTGTCGCCGTCAACGGCCTGTTTGCCGCAGAGAATCAGGTCGAATCCTCCCAGGGTCTCCACGGCCCGCGCCAGGGCGTAGGAGGTGGACCACGTGTCGGAACCGGCGAACTCACGTCCGCTCACCAACACCCCTTCGTCCACGCCGAAGGCGAGGACCTGCCTGAGCATCCTCTCGGCCTGCGGGGGGCCGAGGGTGATGGCCGTGACCGTGCCGCCGAGTCCCTGCCGGATGCGCAGTGCCTCCTCCACGGCAAAGGTGTCGAGAGGGTTCAGCACGCTTTCCACTCCCTCCCGCACCAGTGTCTTTGTCTCCGGGTCAACCTCCACTCGCGTGGTGTCCGGCACCTGTTTGACGCAGACGGCGATCTTCATCGTCGTTTCCCTGAAGGATTGCTCTGTCCGGGAGGAAGCGCCTCCGAGGAGGACTTGACGCTGGCGCTCAATCGCCGTCCCTGAAGCGTGTCACCGTGAATCGGTGTGGCGGAGAGTTCACTCCGACGGCCCGGTTTCGCCTTCGAGCAGGGGAGGAGGAGGAATCTTGTCGGGCAGTTCGGCCCTGAATCCGGGCTCAATGCGGTGGTCCTCGAACCAGCCCTGCCGCACCTCCAGGGCATACCGCACCGGCTCGCCCGGACCGAGCCTCTGGAGGCTGTTCGGTTCCATCCGGGTGATGCGCACGATGGTGCCGTCGCCCTTGATGAAGGCCACCGACAGCGGGACGTTCGTATCCTTCATCCAGAAATGCGGCTCGCAGGGCTCTTGGTAAACGAAGAGCATGCCGTAGCCCGGTTCGAGCTCCGCGCGGCCGCTCAGGCCCTTGAGGCGCCGCGCCGGCGTGTCTGCCACCTCAGCCCTCACCAGCCAGTCGCCTACCTTCACCTCCACCACGCGCGCCCTGGCAGGCCGGCCTACCCGCTCTGGCGGGCGGCATCCACGGCTTCGGTACATCATATAGCCGCCGAGGGCGAAGATTATGAGGAACGTTATCAGGCTCCTCGACCAACCCGGTTTCTGCTGCGCCGTCACTTTTCGTGGTCCCTCACGCGGCAGGAGTGAGCAAGGGCGAATCCGATGGGCACAGCTCCCGGGACGACACGCCGGGCGCTGGTGATTCCCATGGTGTCGTGCAGCATAACAGGAACGGGCCCGGCAGGCAAACTCCCGCGGGCTGCGTGTTCGGGCGGCCGTTCAGCCCTTGCGGCTTTTCTGAAGGAGCGCGGTGAGGTCGGCCACGAGGCGCTCTTTCTCGGCGTCGCCGAAGTTCAGGATGCCCTGCAGCGCCTCGCCGATGTGTGGGATGTACCTTTCTATGTGGAGGCGCTTGCGATCTTCCTCGGCCTCGCGGCGCCGGCGCCTCAGGTGGATGCGCAGCTTGCGTGCGCATTCCTGCAGGGCGAGCGTGACTTCCTTCTCGATTGCGGGGTAGGAGGCGACGGCTTCCTTGCTCTCGCTGGCGAAGGGCACCCAGGCGCTCGCAACGTGCACCAGGATCAGCAGCGGGCCGACGGGCAGCGAACCGGAGGGCTGCCCCAGCCCGTACTGGCGCCAGTTCAGCGCTGAGACGCACTGGGTGATGACGCATGCGCCACTCTGATACAGCAGCGGGACACGGTTGGCGAAGCGCATGATCCTCGCCGGCCTTTCCGCCGGCAGCTCCCCGCCGTAAGCAATGCCTGCCTCCACCAGGAAGGGAATGCCACGGTAGACCGAGGGCGAGCGGGTGACGCACTCGTAGACGTCGGCCTCCACATTCGATTTCAGTCCCACCAGGATCTGTTCTGGGCCGATCGGCGAGATGCACTCCATCGGAGGGTTGCGCAGTTTGGTCTGGCGGATGGCGCTGAGAAGGGATTCGGCTTCCTGGCGAGCGATCCGGCTGGGGCGCGCATGTTCGGAGATGCCCGCCGCCTGGCATATGTCCGCGGCGTTGCGCTCGCTCACGCGCGAGAAGTCCCGGCGCAGACATTCCTTGACGTTGCGCGCCCTGGTGTCGTGGAGCATCTGGATGAGCACGCCGAGCTCGATGCCGTAGGGGTGGGGCTTGATCGGCTTCGGGTCCTCGGGGAGCACCTCGCTCGCCCGCTCGAAGCGCCTCTCCCTGCCGTCGGGCCCACGGTAGGTGAGGGAGACATGGGGGTTCGCCATCACGGTCTGCTCGAGGTATTCGTCCACGCTCCACCTGCCGCGCTGGTAGCTGCCTTCCAGCTCGATCTGCACGGAGGTCCCGGGGTGGCCGTTCCACTCGATGGAGTCCTCGGTGATGATCTTCGGCTCGTTGGCCTTCGTGTCAATGACCAGCTCGAAGTAATCGGCCTTCCCCCCGTCTTTCGTCTTGGAGATGATGATGACGGGCTTGCCGGTGGTGATCTGGCCGTACATGCCGGCGGCACTGATGCCGATGCCCTGCTGGCCGCGGCTCATCTTGAGACGGTGGAACTTGCTTCCGTAGAGGAGCTTCCCGAAGATGCGGGCGATCTGGCGCTTGAGGATGCCGGGGCCGTTGTCCTCCACCCTGACCCGGAAGCGGTCTTCCCTGTTGTCCACTGCCGCTATCTCCACCAGGATCTCCGGCAGGATGCCGGCCTCCTCGCAGGCGTCCAGGGAGTTGTCCACCGCCTCCTTTACCGTGGTCAGGAGGGCCCGTTTGGGGTTGTCAAAACCGAGGAGGTGACGATTCTTGCTGAAGAACTCGCTGACGCTGATCTCTCTCTGCTGTCTGGCGAGGTCCTTCGCCGTAAGGCGCCTGCGATTATCCTGTGCAGATTTTTCCGCCATTTTTTTCCGTGACCGTTCCGTTCGGCCCGCGCTTTCGCCTGACCGTCGCACCGACCGAAGGAGGGGCCGATACAGTCCTCATCGGTGCACACAACCCTGTGCTGTGCAAGAAGTTGCGTAAGATATTAGGATGCCCGAAGGGAAGGACCGCAGCAGGGCCCTGCCCGCACTGTACGATAGCGCAAACCACGTGACAGTTTCAACACCTCGCCCTTCGAACCTATCATTGTCCGGGTTTCGATATACTACCGGGGCGCATGGGAGAGAACCCAGGACCAATGCGACGCATCGCCATTGCAAACCAGAAGGGCGGAGTCGGCAAGACGACCACCGCTGCGAATCTGGGGACGTGCATCGCGCGGCTCGGCAAGCGGGTCCTCCTCGTAGACATGGACCCCCAGGCGAACCTGTCCATACATATGGGGATCGCAGTCGGGCGGGACGAGCCCTCAACCTACACCCTGATGCGAGGGGAGAACACCCTGGAGGAAACCCTGCGGGACACGATGGTGGAGGGGCTGAGGATAATCCCCTCGAACATTGACCTCGCCGGGCTCGAAGTGGAACTCTCCACCCAGTCAGAGGGGCGGGAAAAATGCCTGGCCAGGGCTCTGGAGGGGCTGGACGAGCAGTTCGACTACTTGTTCGTGGACTGCCCTCCGTCGCTGGGTTTGCTGACGTTGAACGGCATGTGCGCCGTGGACGAGATCTTCATCCCACTGCAAACCGAATTCTTCGCCCTCCAGGGGCTCGGCCGCCTGGTTGAGACGGTGCGGAGGGTGCGCTCCAGCCTCAACCCGAAGGTGGAGGTTACCGGCATCATCGCCGCCATGTTCGACGTGCGCACGTCGCTGGCCAGGGAGGTGGTCCAGGACATCAAGGAGCACTTCGGCGACAGGCTCTTCGAGACGGTGGTGCGCAAGAACGTGCGGTTGGCCGAGGCGCCGGGCTTCGGCGCACCCGTCATCCTCTATGACCCGGATTGTTACGGCTCACAGGACTACCGTTCGCTGGCCCTGGAGGTCCTGGCGATGGACAGTAAATGGCCTGAAGTGCCGATTCGAGATCATCACCCAGCCTGCCTGCCGGCCGAGGTGACGGAGGGTCGGTCGCAGGTCGAATAGGCGCAGCGAAAATGTGCGGGACTGCCGCGTGTTCTGAACGAGACCGGAGGGCAAGATGGACGAACTCGAAGTGACGGACGGGGCGACTGTAGGTCATTCGGTGAGGGGCGATTACGCCAGCCGCAGGCAGCGCGTCACGCCGCGTCAGCTCTGGGCCAGTCGCCAGCAGCAGAACAAAACCCTCGAAAAGGGCCAGGAGGAGATCGAGCTTCTCGATCCCGACAGTCGGCAGGCGCTGGCCACGGACGACCCTTCTTCACCAGAGGATCGCCTCGCTGAAGAAAGAGCCGTCGAGGAAGCCGAGGACTCGGGAGGAGAGGGCGGTGCAGCCGCGCCCGGCTCCACAGGACGGCCGAGCCGCTGGGCCATCTCGCGGGGATCTTCCCTTGTGGCTCCGGCTTTGAAGGAGTCCCGCGCCCAGGACGATGCCTCTGAGCAGCCGGAGGCGAAGGCGGAACCCAAGATGGTTGATCCTTCCAGGCAGCCCGGCGTAATGCGGTATCCCTATGCCACGCACGGGCCGGCGCCCGGCATCGGGGAAGAGCAGCGGGAGGAGAGAGATGAGGGGCGGCTCTCCGGCGGCTTT
>JAUWZH010000015.1 GCA_030615435.1 Candidatus Brocadiaceae bacterium
GTCGCCTCGCTGCCGTCGCCGCCCGATCGCAGGGACTCGGCCAGTATCTCGGCGTACCGGTCCCAGAGCTTCTGGTTCGTAGGGAACGAGTAGACCATCTTCATGCGTTCGCCTTGCCACTGGGGGTGCTGGCCGCGGTCGAGGATGCGGTCGGCCATATCGCCGGGCCGGATGACCGTGCAGGGCATGATGCCGCTGATCTTGCTCCCCGGACCGGCTAGGCCGAGCACCGCACCGGCAAGGATGCTCTCTCTGGCCTGGCATTGAGAGAGGCTGCGGGCCGACTCGTCCGTCTGGGGATCATCCAGGATGACCAGGTCGGGCCGGAAGGAGTCGCCCTCCGCAGTCTGATGCTTCATGCCCCGGATGCGGCCCGTGATGCCCGCCACCTTCAGGATCGCACCGCTCGCCGCGCTGCCGGGGATCGTGGGCAGAACGATCTCCTTGGCGGTCCACTCGATGTAGGTCCTGCGGCCATTGCAGAGCTGGCCTGCACAGCGGTTGGCGATGCCCTCAAGACACTGCACAGGGTAAACCGCCTCCGGGAAGTCCTCCAGCAGCAGGTCGTTCGACTCCAGCTCGGTCTTGATGGTGTCCAACATGTTGACCGCGTGACCCTCGTCCGAGCCGATGAGGCAGACGAACCGTCGGTGCCCGTAGAGGATCGCCCAGATGCAGGCGCGCTCGCACAGGGACGTCTTGCCCGACCCGCGCGGCATGGCGAGAGCAAAGAGGCCGCCGCGCAGGACCGCGTCTTCGATCCGGCCTACGACCTTCAGGTGGTCCGGCGACCACGGCAGGTAGAACGTCTGCGGGAAGTAAGCCTCGCAGAAGAAGCGGAAGTCCTGCTGTGCCGCCGCCTTCCGGTCCGGGTCCACGACCTCCGGCAGGGGCGCGATGTCCCGGCCGGCGGCCGAAAGTCTGGCGTTGCGGTCCCGGGCACGTTCCTTCAGGTCTTCATAGGTGTCCGTCTCCTTTGGCGGCCTCGGCTCGTGCCGCTCCCGCGCCAGCCACGCCACGTATCGCACCAGGTCCACGGTCTTGCCGTCCCCGATGCGGTAACCGGCCCGGTTGCGCTGTCGGTAGATGACGTGCGGCCGCACCACCTCGCCCAGCGGGGTGGAGTTCAGGAGCCGTGCCAGCTCGGCCGGCCGGAGCGCCCTGGGGTCAAGCTGTGCCATCGCCGTCCCCTCTCGTCACGGTGTTAAGCCACGCCCCATAGTGCACCAGGTTCAGCGTGCCGTCGGCGTTCGTGGGCGCGCCGTGGGCGATGTCGGCCTCCAGCCACTCACGCCTCAGGCCCAGCGTGCGCACGGCCTGCTCAAGCGTCAGCGCCGCCGGGTCGAGAGCTGGTTTCTTCTGGTCTGTGTCGCTACCTTCCATCGTTTTGCTGTTGTCGTAAAAACTTTCTGGAAAAGCGCTTAAAGCCTTGATGTCGGACGCGAGCCGAGGTAAGGGGGGCTGCGTAGCTGGTGGCACCGGGCCGCCAAGCACAGTTCAGAGAACGGAGCTGAAGGCAATGAGAGTGCGAAGGATCGAGATGCTGGCTGACTGACGCGCCGGCGCACGGTGCGCTGGCACGCATCGTTTCCTCTCTGACGGAAGGAGCAGGGCCATGAGTAAGGACGCGGAGAAGGCCCAGGACGCCCCCACGCGCAACGTGGGCGCCACTGGCGAGAAGAAGCCCAGACGCGAGGCCAAGGACGCCAAGGCCAAGAAGCGCGCCACACAGGCGAAGACGGGCGCCCAGGAACGCGGCTTGAGCGGCCTCGACGCGGCGGCGAAGGTGCTCGAAGAGGCCGGCGAGCCGCTGAACTGCAAGCAGATCGTGGAGCGCGCATTCGAGGCGGGTTACTGGCACTCCGACGGCAAGACACCGGCGGCCACGGTCTACGCCGCCATGCTTCGCGAGATTCAAAAGAAGGGCGGCGAAGCCCGCTTCCGCAAAGTGGCCAGAGGCAAGTTCGAGCTGGCCAAGTAGCATCATCCCGCCTCCCCAGCCCCAGTCCCGCATGTGCAGGATCGGGGCTTCTTCTTCGCTCCTGTGCCACAAAGAGAAAGCCCGACGCGCGGAGATTATGTATCTCTGCGCAACCGGGCTTGATCATTCAACGCCTGACAGCCGAACCGTCAGGCTTGAGTCGTCAATGCCTTCGAATGACTAGAATGAGCCGCTTCTTGAAGGGTAGCGCGAAGCGCGCCCTTCAAGAAGTCGTGCCCGATCCTCTTGTTCGGTGTTCCTCCGTTTCCGTTTCCTTGAATATACCGACGAGCAGTTCCTGCAACGGCGCCCCCTGCCAGTCGTCGACATCCATGTCCACGTACAGAGTAGACCCAAGATAGGTAGGGAGTTTATCCTTTGCACGACACTGGTTGTTTCGTGTAACGGGAATGAATTTCTTTGTCCTGCGCGCATTTAGGAACTGTGACGTCGAAATCACTGTTTCCATTCCTACACCACCAAGGCGAGCATCGGCCTTCTTTTTGTATTCCTCTGAACAGATGAAAAGCAGAATGTCACTTTCGGAGATACCGCGTTCTATGAACTCGGTTATCTCTTCACCAGGTGAGAGATCGCGCCTATCAACGATGACATCAACTCCATTTCGTAGCAGGTGGTCAGCGAGTTCCATGACCCAATCTTGATGCTCAGTCGAATCCCACGAGTATGAGATGAACGCCTTGGGGCACTTCATAGAAGGAGTTGCGCCTCCTTGGTGGAGGATCTCGATCCCGGGCGTCCAGGGGCTTCGATCAAAGCAGTGGTTCCTGTAGCGCAGCCAACACCGTCTGTCGCTGAACAGCTTGGGGATGTTCCAAATCTCAACTCGATAATAGTAGACACCCTCCGGCACACTCGCATCAATGCGCCAAGGCACAGAGAATCGGAATGTTGCACCAACGGGCAAGTCGATGATGCGCAGAGACTGCTTCTTCCTATACTCCAAGCCTTCATCACTGTCGAATACGACCATCGAGTGGTCATACGGGTCTGCAATTCTTACTCGTACGTAGGCCGACCCCAGACGCATACCGTCGTTCTCGACGATGCCCGTTACGTGTACAGTGGCACCGGGGCGCGCGACAGCACGGGAGTGCTTTACGGACAGAAGCCGGAAGCTCCACCGATTACAGAATAGGAGGTTCCTGAGCAAGCCGATTCTCATTCAAGTTCTCTAATCTCTGCACCGAACAGGTACTGTTCACCCATGGCCTCCGCGTGGGTCCTACGGCTGCACACCGCGCTACTACTACCGCCGAAGCACCGTTTCCTACGATTCGGACCCGCCGCTTTATGTCTAAAGACGCACTACTATATCACGGTCAAGCGTTAGGAGCGACCTCGGGATGTTCGTGATCCATCTCGTCTGGAAGGTCGCGGTAACGCCACATCCGCCGCGTCTCGGCCTCGACGTGTGTCACCTTGCCGGCTTCGAACCGTATTGTAACCGTGCCATAGAACTCGCGCAAGATCAGCGACGCCAGGAACCTGAAGAGCTTCTCGCCTTTTTTCATGCTGCGCTCACCTCCTGCCCGACGCGCTCGGCCTTCTGCCCGGTGAACTGCTCCCAGCGAGAAACGATGACGTCGCAGTAGGGGGTGTCGATCTCCATCAGAAATGCCCGCCGGCCGGTCTGCTCGCACGCGATGAGCGTGGAGCCCGAGCCCCCGAACAGGTCCAACACGTTCTCCCCCCGGTTGCTAGAGTACTGTATGGCCCGCACCGCCAGCTCCACCGGCTTCTCCGTCAGGTGCACCATCGAGGCGGGGTTGACCTTCTTGACGTGCCAGAGGTCGGTCGCGTTCGTAGGGCCAAACCACTTGTGCCCGGCGCCCTCGCGCCAGCCGTAGAAGCAGATCTCGAACGCGCCCATCATGTCCTTGCGCGTCAGAACCGGATGTTGCTTGTCCCAGACGATGCCCTGGCTGAAGTAGAAGCCGCATTCCTTGAGGGCCGGGGGGTAGTTGCCGATGTTCGCATAGCCGCCCCAGATGTAGAAGCTGCGCCCGTGCTCGAGCACCCGCGCCATCTGCCCGAACCAGGCACGGAGCTTCTCGGCGAACTCCTCCTCGCTCAGGAAATCTCCCTCCAGCGGGCGGTCCTTCGGGCGCATCTTCCGACGCGCCTTCTTCGGGTCGGTCACGCCGCGGGCCACGTCGAAGCCCTGATGATGCATCTTACGCGACAGGTCCGGGTAGCTGCTCTGGCCAGCCGCGATGGCAGTGGAAGAACGCGGTTCGCAGCGCACATTGTAAGGAGGGTCAGTATTCACAAGCTGGATGGTCTCGCCGTCCAGCAGCTGGTCCACGTCCTCTGCCTTGCCAGCGTCCCCGCAGAGAAGCCGGTGCTCGCCGAGCAGCCAGAGATCGCCCGCCTTTGTGATAGCCTCGTCGGGCGGCTCGGGCACCTGGTCGGGGTCGGTCAGGCCCTCCTTCAGCTCGCCGGTGTCCATGAGGCCGGCCAGCTCGTCCTTCGGGAACCCGATCAGGCCGAGGTCGTAGCCGGCATCGCTCAAGGCACCCAACTCGATGGGCAGCAGCTCGTAGTCCCACTCCGACAGGTCCCGTGTGGCGTTGTCGGCCAAGCGGTAGGCCCGGACCTGCTCGGGGGAGAGCCCCCTCACAACGTGCACGGGCACCTCGTCCAACCCGAGCTTCTGCGCCGCCTTGAACCGCGTGTGGCCGCAGACGATGACGCCGTCCTCGTCCACCACGATCGGCTGCCGGAACCCGAACTCCCGGATTGAGGCCGCCACGGCGTCCACGGCCTCCTCGTTCTGGCGGGGGTTGTTCTCGTAGGGCTTCACATCATCGATTTTCCACTGCTCCACCTTCATTTCATCTCCTCCACATTATGGTTCGCTGACGTTGCGGGACGTTGCCTGACGTCGTTTTCGCCACGAGCCGTAAAACTCCGGCGTCGCGCGGGACGCAAGTCTTTGCAGCTTCAGACGTTGTGATTTTTTCACACGCCAAACAAACTCTACGATGTAGTGCGGCTGATTCCATCGCCGTCACCTCGCCCGGGGCCGAGGGAGGACCCATCGATTCTTTCTCTCTTTCACCACCCCCCTGTACGCGCGCGTGCACATTGAGTACGCGCGCAGAGGTAGGTGAAAGAGAGAGAAAGTGTGTGTATATACGTACAGACATTGCTCTCAGGCCCTCCTCCGGCATTTCTTTGTTCTCCCGCTCATTCATCTTCATTCCTGTCCTTCACCGCCCAATCGAGCAGCAATGACCTGCTCTTTCGCTTTCTTCTGTTGTTCACCCCGGTTCTTCCCTTCGTCGCCCCCGGCGCCAGGTGGTAGTGCGTGGCAGTTCGGCCTGCCGTCGGTTCCTGCCTCACGCCGATATCGCCCCGCTGAAGCAGCGTGTCGATAAGCTTGTGGAAGCTCTGGGCGTCCATCTTCATCCGCTTCAGCAGCGTGCTGTGGTCCAGCTCCCGGTCGGGCGCGTTGCGCAGCTTCTCGATGATCTTCAGGCAGTCGGCGTGGAAGGGGTTCTCCGCCACGTGGCCGTATGCCATGAAGAGCATGCGACGTGTCTGGTGCCTGACGAAGTCGGCCGCCCACCGGATGGCATCCTCGGAGACGGTGGAGTTCTCATGATCCTGGCTGCAGGCGTAGATCAAAGCCAGGCGGCGGGCCTTCTGACCGGCGCGTGCCCAGATGGTCATGGCCACGGTGTCCTGGTCGGCCTCGGCGTTGGTGTACTCCAGATCGGTGTCCCTGCGGAACGCGGCCAGCAGCTCCCGGGCCACCGGCGTGTAGTCGACCGCGCGGGGTATCGGGTGCCAGTTCTCCAGGTTTCCCTTGCCCGGCCGGAAGTTGGACCACCAGCGGGCCGTCTCGACGATGGAGTCGGGAAGGTCGCGGCACACGGGCTCCTGGCCGTCGCCGCGCGGACCGGCCTCGAGGATGAGCATGCGCGCGAAGAAGCCGTTGGTGAGCATCTTCGCGGACAGCGCCTCGTAGTAGTGGGTGGGGATCGCCGTGCCGAGGAGGCAGAGCGAGGGCTGGTCGATAACCTTGTGCTCCTTGCCTGCTTTGACCCGCATGGGATAGAGTCCGTCCGAGCTGGTGTACATCTTCAGCAGCATCTGCATGATGCCCTCGTATCGCTGCTCCTTGCCCTCCTTCATGGCCACAATGACGGCGTCGATCTCGTCGGTCTGGAACAGCATCGACGGCTGGGCGTAGAGGCGGTCTTCGATCCCTTCGCCGCTCGCGAAGGCGTCCCCGATACAATCCTGGAGGCCGACCTCCAGCAGGATTCGCTGGTTCACCTTGCGGGGGTGATCCTTGCCGGTGCCGGAGTTGGCGAGGGCGAGCAGGTAGAGGTTCGTGCGGTTGTTGGCGCTGTCGCGCACCTTCCGGCCGGCGAGGAATCCCTGCAGGCCGAGCGCGCCGGCGAAGGCGAGAACGGGATTAGGGTAAGGAGCGGTGTCGAGCGTGTAGTCCATCACCTCGGCGATGAGGCCCGGCACGCGGAGCAGCGATTCGGGCAGGAGACCGGGGTCCTCGCACTCACGGCCGTCGTCCTCGGCCAGCGGGCCGAGCATCACGGACAGGTCTACGCCCTCCGTGTCCTCGGTAGCGGCGCCGTAGCCTTGTTGAGCAAGGGCCGAGGCGGCCGCGGCGAAGTCGCCCCCGTGCTTCAGCTGCGCGTAGACGGCGAAGGGGCTGTAGCCGCGGTTCATCTCGAACGGCGGCGCATTCGAGGTGAAGCAGTAGAAGACCTTCCCGTTGAACGTGGCGCTCGAGCCCTCGTCCTTGCCGGGGCGTCGCCACCGTTCGTTCTCGCCGGCCTGCACGAGGGTCCAACCGTGGGCCTTCAGGACTTCCCGCACGTCGCCGCGCGCGTTGTACTCGTCGCCGGGACGGCCGCCGTCAAAGGAGGTGCTCGGGTGCGCGGTGTCGGGCTGCGGATGGTCGGGCACCTCATTGAGCGCCCGGGCGCACTCGATGAGGACGGCGCGCTCCTGCATGGTCAGGACCGGCAGGTCTTCGAAGCTGCCATGCTTGAGCACGTATCCCGGCGATGGTGCGCACAGAAAGAGACCGCCCTGGCCGCGCGTCTCTATCAGGGCTGGCTCGACGACGTAGCGACCGCCGACAAGACGCGGCACGTACTCCTTGGCCGCGAGCATGACAGGGCGCGCGTCCGGGCGTTCGATCAGACGGCTGGCCAGCTTCGTGTTGCCGGGCACGGGCTCATCGTACCGGTAGCAGACGTGGACGCCGCTGCTCTGCGATCGCTCGCGGACGAGATGTTCGAGAAGACCGGGGCATCTCCCCTCAACGAGCCGGGCCCAGGGCTCGTAGGCATGGCCGGCCATGTCGAAATCGATTAGTTCCAGGCTGCCGGAGATGGCGCCCGTGATGATGCACAGTGCCTCGGCGCCGCCAGCGAACCAGTGCCGCAGCTCGTCTTCCTTCGGCAGCTGCTTCTGGTATGGCTTCCAGCTCGGGACGGCGGGTCGCTTCTCCTTAAGGTTCGCAGGCAGCACGCACAGGCCGGCCCGCAGGTAATCCAGTGCCGCGTCCAGGAGTGGTTCGGATTGCTCAGGCATCGTGTTTCTCAGAAGGGAACCTGTTCGGTTAGCACGTAGCCTTCCCGGTCGCAGCCGCTCGTGGGCTTCGGGCCGAGCTTGTAGCCGACGATCCGGTCGTACTCCTCACCCTCGATGCTCCGCACGGTGATGAACAGCGTCTCGCACAGGACGCCCTGCTCGGCCAGCTCCACCGCCTCGGCCGCCGTGTCGGGCACGGGCCAAGTAGTGCGTTCACGCCACCAGGACTCGGCCCTCTGCCTGGCCCATCCGGTGTGTTCGAAACAGATGAACTCGCTCTGCCACTGCTGCCAGCCGACCCCGTACTCCACGCGCATCGTGCAGGGATGGTCCTCGGGCACATCGCGCTTGCGGTGGACGCCGTAGAAGACGTCGTGGACGGCGTACTCGGTCACGGTCGTCTCGCCGGACAGGATGCCGGCGGTCGTGGCCTTGGCATCGTGCTTCGACCGTTCCGGCGGCGGGAACTCGTATCCGCACTCCGGACAGACGCGGTATCCGCAGGCGACCACCGAGTGGCACTCCGGGCATTCCTTCGCGGGCGCCTCGCCGCCGTTGCCGAAGCGCTCGGCCAGGCGCACCTGGTCGACGGGACCGTGCCGCATGACGTTGCCACCGAAATCGAGGACCAGGCAGTCTTCCTTGCCCGGATCGGTCCTGAAACCCCTCCCGACCATTTGATAGTAGAGACCCGGCGACATGGTGGGTCGGAGCATCGCTATGCAGTCGATGTTGGGCGCGTCGAACCCGGTGGTCAGGACGTTCACGTTGACCAGGTAGTGGAGCGGGTCACGGAAGAGGCCGTCTGATGTGCCCTTGAAGCGAGCTATCAGCTCGCCGCGTTCGGCAGGCGGGGTGTGCCCGTAGACCTCCCCGACCTCCACGCCGTGCTTGTCCCGCAGTACGCGTGCAACGTGATGCCCGTGCTCGATACCCGAGGCAAAGATCAGGCAGGAGTGGCGGTCCTGGGTGTGTTCAATGATCTCCTCGCAGGCAGAGCGCACCAGCGCGTGAGTATCCATCAGGTCCTCGACCTCGCTGGCGATGTATTCCCCTGCACGGACGTGGAGGCTCCCGGTGTCCACCTTCTCCCTTCCAGCCTTGGTTTTGAGGCGGCAGAGATACCCCTGGACGATCAGCTCTTTGACGCCCACCTCGTAACAGATGTGGTTGAGGAGGTTCTCGGGCTCGCAGATCATGCCCGTCGACATGCGGAAAGGGGTGGCGGTCAGGCCGATAAGGCGAACGTTGGGGTTGATGACGCCGGCGTCCTGAAGGAAGGTGCGGTACATTCCCTCGCCGTCCGGCGGAATAAGGTGCGCCTCGTCGATCATGACCAGGTTGAAGCGGCCCAGCCTGTCGGCGCGCTGGTAGACCGACTGGACGCTGGCCACGATGACGGCGTGGTCGGTGTCCCGGCTGCCCAGCCCGGCGCAGTAGACGCCGACATCCAGCTCCGGGGCCGTGTCGGACAACGTGCCGGCCGTCTGCTCTAGCAACTCCTTCACGTGCGCCAGCACCAGGACGCGGCCATCCCAGCGCTGGGCGGCGTCCCTGCAGATATGCGCCATCACCGGCGTCTTACCGCCGCCGGTGGGGATCACGACGCACGGGTTGTCGTCGCGCGTGCGCAGGTGGTTGTAGACGGCATCGACCGCCTCACGCTGATATGTCCTGAGTTGGATCACGGCTTGACCGCACCCCCTACGTCACGTATAATAGTGGTGCATGCATACGTATTGGAGGATGGGGCCATGAAGAAGCTGACCCTCAGCATGGACGACGAGATCATCGAGCAGGCCAAGCACATCGCTGCCGAACAGGGGACGAGCGTGTCCGCGATGTTCTCGCGCCTCGTGCGCGCGATGGCACACAAGACGGGCCAGAGGATCGAGATCGGGCCGATCACGCGTAGGGCCACAGGGCTGGCCAAGCTGCCCCCGGGCAAGACGGACCGGGAGCTCCTGGAAGAGGCACTCGCCGACAAGTACGGGCGCAAGACATGAAGGCATTCGTCGACACCAACGTGCTGCTTGACGTGCTGGCAGAGCGAGGGTCTTTCTACGAGGACTCCGCAGCCGTCTGGTCCCTGGCCGAGCAGGGGAAAGTGGAGGGACTGGTCTCGGCGGTCAGCTTCACGAACATCTTCTACATGATGCGCAGGTGGGCCGACACCGCCACTGCCAAGAAGGCGATGCACCTGCTTCGAGACGCGTTCAGCCCCGTGGCCTGCGATTCGCTCGTCATCAATCAGGCCATCGATAGCGACCTGTCGGATTTCGAAGACGCCGTCCAGTACTTCAGCGCCCTGCATGCGGGCGCGGACTGCATCCTGAGCCGCAACCCCGGCGACTTCCCGCGCCGGCCGGCCGTGCCCGTCCTCTCGCCAACCGAGTTCTTGTCCCAGATTGAAGTGGAGTAACTCGTTCATCCTTGCTGTCGTTCCTTCCGAATGACCTTCGCCCGCCGCCTGATCTCGTCGAGCCATCGCTGCGATCCCTCAGGCTCCGGAAGCGGCCCGAAGTATCCTTTCGACGACTCGTACTCCGCCTTCCGGCAGGCCTTGCAGATGCCGCTGTAGCCGCACGTCCGCTTCGCGTGGCGACGGAAGGCCGTGAGTGGCTTGACCTCTCCGCAGCGGTTGCATTTCTGCATCTCCTGCGTCTTCGGCATCTGCCTCCTCTACCAAGTCACCACGGTCGTCAGTGTGGCGGCGGCGAGCCAGTAGACGACGCGCTTCCAGTTGCCGGTGGGCACGTAGGCGGCCGCGGCGCAGACATCGAGTACGATGAGGCAGGTCGGGAAGAACTTCTCCATCACCTCGCCTCCCCGATCCGGACGATGGCCCGGCCGCCCTGGACCGGCTCGCGCTTCTCAACTACGAGGCGGACGATCTGGCTGTCGTCCTCGTAAGCGCCCGCCTTCTCGAGCGAGTCACATACGGCCTTCAGGGAGTTGTCCACGTCACGACGCCGCCGATCCGGCGGGTAGAGTTCCACCTTGACCTCGATCGGTCCCGTAAACGTGCGAATCCCCGATGCAGCGAGGATCGCGCAGACCCTCTCGCGGTATGCCCGCCCCTCGCGGCTGATGAGCGTGCGCGGCCCGACCCGTCGGTAGTAGTGGTTGACTGAGGGTGGATATGGGAGTTCGTACACCTGCACACCTGGCCTTCCTTCCTGTGTGGATATGCGGCCCGCCGGCCGGGACCTCAAGGGTCTCTCTGTGGCCAGGCATCCGGGGATACCAACAGGGCCGCGAGGCGCCAGAGTGCCTCTGGCCCCGCGGCGGGCCACGCGAGTTGTTATCTGCGCCAGGGCGGCGTGTCGCTGGCCGCCTGCGGTGCGACCTGCGGTTCGGGCCTTTTCGCGAAGCCGCCGATCTCGTTCGTCATCTCGCCGGTGTCCTGGCGCTTCTTCAGGCCAACGCTCACCTGGAGCGGCAGGTCATGAAGTTCCTGGCTGTCGTTGGGCGTCATGATGCCGACGGCTTTGCAGATGGACGCCAGCTGCGAGCGGGCGATTTTGACCGCCAGCTTGCTGGGGTTGTCAAGGTTGAGCCTGTCCCACAGGAGGCGGCCCTTGTACTCGCCATCGGTTATCTGGAGAGTGAGTTCCAAGAAGGATCCGTCGCCGGCCTTTGTCGGCTTCATCGCGCTGTCGGTGATAGCGGCGACGTACTTGCCAGCCGGGATCGGCTCGAAGTCGTCCATCGGTTCCACGTTGCGGGCGTCAAAGCCCTTCAAATTGCTTCCCATCTTCAGTCTCCTTCCGTGTTCTGAGGTAAATGGTGCGCGAATGCCCGGTAGTCGAGCGGGAGCTCGTCGGGCAGGTCGGGGATGCGGTGCTTGGCCATGTGGGCCGAGCCCTCGGTGGTGTAAACCACGCGCGTGGCCTGGCCGATGGCGCGCGTGCGCTTGCGGTCGAACCCCTCGTCGACCTGCTTCGTGTGGACCTTGTAGGTGGCGAACAGCACCTCGTCGCACCATTCCTGGACGACCGCCGAGGCGTGCTTGTGCAGACGAGGCGCGTAGCGGTCGTAGGTGTCGGTCACGGGGCTCTGGAACTTGTCGATCTGGCAGTGGGCGATGAGGATCGCCATCATGCCGCGCTCGTTGCGCAGG
This sequence comes from Candidatus Brocadiaceae bacterium, assembly GCA_030615435.1. Taxonomy (GTDB): domain Bacteria; phylum Planctomycetota; class Brocadiia; order SM23-32; family SM23-32; genus JAUWZH01. The sequence goes on from JAUWZH010000015.1 coordinate 11,700, forward strand.
GCCTGGAGCCCGTCCAGGACCTCGCGCCACTGCGTGAGCGCGAAGATATAGCCTTTGGCGTAGCCGATGTCCTCGATGGACTCCACGCCGCGCTTGCGGCAGACCTCGGCCCAGATCAGCCTTTCCAGCCAATCGAGTGTGTCGATCACCACCGTCCGGTAGTCGTGCTCTTCGGAGTAGAGCTCCGATAGGGCCTGCACGACCTGGGCGTAGTCCTCAGCGAGGGGGAAGCGCGCACAATCGATCTCCCCGAGTCCGTCCTCGGTCTGGATGAAGACCGGTTTCTCGCTCATGGCGCCCCACGTGCTGTTATGGGTCAGGAGGAAATCATCGGTCACATACAGGGAGTCGGGGGCGTCCACGCGGATGCATTGGCACCGCATCCGGCCCGCCGACTCAACGTTTCTGATCGTGTGTCGAATCGCCCATTTAGGCGGTGACCACTTCTTCGTGTGCTTGTCCGAAGAAACTGGCACGATGTCGGGGGGGAAGGATGCGAAGATGCGGTAGGCGAGCTTCCCCTGACGTTTCTCACCGCGGTAGCTAAAGGAAGGCTCCTTTGTGACCTGCTTGGCGGAACCGCCGAGCGAGCGGATCAGGAAGCATACGTCTTCGGCCAGTCTGGGGCTGACAGAAGCGAATTCGATGGCGCCCGGGTTCGTAACGAAGCCGTCGCTATCGAGCAGGCCGCGCAGCAATTCCAGCCGCTTTTCTGCAGAAACGTGCAGATAGGGGGTGGGGACAAACTTCTCATGCGACTTCAGACCACAGAGCTGCAACTGCTGCAAGGCGGACTTCAGAACAGACGGCTGGGGGGACTGTACTGCCGTCTTGACCCTCAGAGCGCGGCGGCCATCACTCACACACGTGTCGTCGTCCTCAAGCTTTCGAGCGATCTTCTGCCGGACATCGGACTCCGAATTGGTGATGGTGATACTGTTGTTGAGGCCACAGCCGTCGCCTAGGTACATGCCAAGAAGCCAGGGGTCGATCGGCAATGACACCTTTGGCTCGGCGAACTCGACAGGGCTGACACGGGGGACGGCGTGGTTGAACCGGGTGCCATATCGGAGCGTGCGTTTGATGTCTCGCAAAGGGCGAACCGCGCCGTTGATCTTCTGTCTGCGGTCGTTGATCGTCTGTGTAAACCACAAATGGTCATCGCAGCAGCGCGTGGTCGAGCCATCCCGAAACGTTACGCGGAAAACCTCCTTTACACCTTGTGGATAGACTCCTATCACGTGGTGCGTTTTGCCGTCGGAGCCAATGATTGGATCTCCAACGTGGATGTCGCCCATGTTCACGAAACCCGTGGGCGTCAGCACCTTGGCGTCCAGCGGCTGGGCTTTGCCTATGCCGTGAACGCCGTAAAGCATCACGCGGCGGGGCGCGTGACGTTTCCCGTTCTGAATCTGCTCAAGCAATTGAGCCACGTTCCGTCTCCTTTCTGCATCAGAGGTAGTCGAATACTCGGATATCCTCATATCCAGTTCTCCATGTGTCCTTCTCCTGGCACTTCTTCAGGGCTGCGATGGCCTCCTCGTTTTCCTTTTGCGCCTGGGCCAGCACGTCTTCTCCCACGCGCCACACGCCGCACCTGTGCGGTTCCTTCTTCTCGACCGCGACCATGTAGACGGGCAACTCCTCGTCGTAGACACGGGCCAACACGGCACGATAGAACGCGAGCTGGTAGGCGTAGCCGAAACGGCGCGCGTCCGACTCGAACCAGGTGAGGTCGTCGCACGTCTTCAAGTCGACGATGCCGTGGGTGGGGCTGACCCAGTCGATCCGCGCCTGGCAGGGGAGGGCGCAGTAGTCAGCGCGCACGATGCCCTCCGGCACGCCCTCGGCGAGAAGGCCAGAGGCGAGGGCGCTGGTGCCTACGGCAGCGTTCATCTCAGTGCAGAGCACAGCTTCCTCCTCGGTCAGTACTTCCTTATCAATAGAGGTCGCCCACTCGGCGTACTTCTTCGTGCGCTGCCCGTAGGGTTGGCCCGTCTTCGGGTTGATGGGGCCGCCGACGGTATAGGCGGCCTCGAAGCGATCCATCCCCTCAAGGATGAGCGTGTGCGCCGCGCGCCCGAGCCTGTAGGCCGGGCGGTCCTCGTCCGGGATTAGCCCGAGCTCCTTCCTGCGGAAGAGCAGCGGGCATTTCCTGAAGTCGGCCAGCCCGTGGCTGCCCAGGTACTCGGCCGCCTTCGCGTGGTAGACGTCGGCGGGTTCGCGGATGAGGACGTCGCGGATGTCAGCCTTCACGGGAGTCCTCCTTCCCGGCGGATTTCCGCTCCGGCCTCCGCGCGATGCGCTCCACCTTGAAGGCGTCTTCACCGAACTCCTTGATGGCGAAGCCGGTGAAGATGCGCACGATGTCGCGGCCGACGTCGGTGCCGGCGTCGATAACGCAGGCCCGTTTGCCCGCGTCCATGCAGTAGGAAGCGTCGAGCCGCACCCGCGACTGGCCATGCAGGCACTCGGCCGCGAGGATCGCCAGATGCAGCGTCTCTTCGATGTCCCGCGCAGGGACTCCAGACGTGAACTGGTAGCGGTAGATTTCTGCACTCATCTTGCTTGTCCTTTCTTCGCAGTCGGGTCCGCTCTCTGGTTACTTACCCCGCACGCGGCCGATTCGTCGGAAGAAGATCACAGGTAATCCCCAAGTCCTGCGTTCTCGAAAAAGGGCCGCAGCCGCCCGACGGCCCCGTAGAGCGTGCTGCGTGGCATGCCGAGGCTCTTGGCGGCCTCGGTGATGGTCGTCTTCATCAGCACCTCGGCGATCTCGCGCAGGTCTTCGGGGAGCCCTGACATCACGAGCGAGACATCGAGGCGAAGGTGCGCCTCTTCTTCGCGCGAGCGGTGCCGATGGCCCATCCGAATGTCTACGTCGTCCTGGTCGATGGTGTAGGCGCGCTCGATGGTCTCGCCTTCGCCGTCCTGAATGTGGTCGTTGAGGGAGCCGAACTCGCGCCGGTAATCACGCTTCTCGCGCCTCCGATCGCGGAACAGATTGCTGATCTTTCGCTCGACGATGCGGGCGACAAAGGTGGTGTGCGCGGCCTTTTCCGGATCGAACTTCGGCAGGCGGGAAAGAAGGTCGAGCGTCATCTCCTGCTCCAGGTCTTCGACGTCGTCCCAGGTGAATCCCGCCCTGCCGACGAGCTGGCGGGCCTTGCAGCGGATGAGCACCGCTGCGTAATCGCTGATCTCCTGCTGCTGCTTCTGGTTAGCCTGCATTTGTGCCTCCCTTGGCCGGGGAGGCGGTGCGTGGGCACCGACCGAAGCAGCGGGCCAACGAGAAGGAGGCGTTGCAGGCTTGCCGCGTCAGCGGCACCCACAACGCCTCCACTTCGTGGCCGGTTAGTTGTCTGGTTCCGAAAGGTTAAGTTGCCGATGGGGAGCCGACCCCCGTTCTCAGGCGGCGTTCTCCTCGAAAATCATTCGAAAGGGCAGACCGTGCTTGATCTCGATGTGGCCGATGACGCCATCGCCCATGGCCTCCATGTGGGCGAAGATCTCGCGGACCTGCGCCTTGAGGGCGAAGTCCTCCTTGGCGGTCTCCGGGCGGGGACCGTTCTCGGCACAGAGCTTCACCTCGCGGACGATGCGCGGGGGCGGGTCGAGCACCGGCTCGCCACTACGAACGACAAGCCCCTCGATACGGCCGAAGTTGATGCGTTGCATCAGCTCAACGAGCCGCCTCTTGGGCTGCGACAGCGACGACTTGGTGAGACCACGTCCCATTTCCTGCATGATGCATCCTCCCAACCGGGCGATTTGTTTGGGCAGCGCCCTGCGCGCTGCTCCCTCCTCCCCCTCCGGCGGAAATGCAGGAAACGGCGATGTGAAAACGTGGAGGTGGCGGTAACTGGGGGCGGTAAAGCAGGTTACGACTGCCGACGGATGGTCTTGCAGTTGCAGTAAATCATGCCAACTGCACGAACCGCAAGGAGGGAGTCATCACTTGAACTGCAGGACTTGTTCCAGGTCGTTGGCGGCTGCCCAGAGGATCGTGATCTCCTTGTCCGACGGATCATTGATCGCTCGGGAAACCGAAGAGGCGCTGAGCCTGAGCTGCCGGGCAAGCTGCTGTTGGGTGGGCCGGGGGAGCAGCTTCGCCCCCTTGCCATATTCGCGCAGCGAATACGCATGGTCGCGTGCGGCGCGGAGGTGCTCCCTCAACGCATGCTTGATTGCGTCAATGGCTGTTGCGCGGGATGCGCGCTTTCTCAGCTTCAGGCCCTGCGACTGGGCGGGGTTCTCGGACAGTACGCTCTCTATCACATTGGTCAACGGACGTCCATCGTCAAACGGCTTTGAGATGCACTCGTTAACTCCCAAGGCGTACAGTTCCGTGGCAATCCCAAAGCCGTCGCTGTGGTAGCTGGTCATTGCGATAACTGGGGTGCGGTCTTTGCCCTTCGTCTGACGGATCTCCCGCAGAAGCGCGACGCCATACGCCTTGTCGGGGAAAGCCCCTCCCTCGCGCGCTGGGATCTTGAGGTCCAACAGAACATAGGCGTAGGCGTCGGCACGAAACATGGCCCGCGCTTCCTCGAGGCTCTTGGCGCGGACCAAGGAATCCCCACGCGCAATCAGAGCATCCTCGATGGACGGGATGATATCGTCCATGTCCTCAACTACCAGCGCCTTGGCCATTCTCCGGCTCCCCGGCGGTCAGGGGCAGCATGATCGTCACCGTTGTGCCTTCCCGAAGCTTGCTCTCGACGGCCAGGGTCCCGTCATGAGCCTCGACGTTCTTCTTGGCGGTGAGCAACCCGAGTCCCTTGCTGTGCTTCTTGTTGCTGTTCTTGCGGCCGGGCAGGAAAGCGCGCAAAGCCTTGAGTTCTCCCTCGGAGAGCCCACAACCATCGTCCCGCACTTCGAGGGTGACCATATCTCCGGTCCTGCCCGTCGAGATCTCGATTAGGCCTCCGCGGAGTCTGCCTTCGCTGTCCAGAAAGGCTTCGTAGGCATTCGTCACGATGTTGGCGACGGCCTGCGCTACCAGTCCCAGGGACACCTCCACCCGAATGTCGGAGACTCCGACATCGTTCAGCGTCACCGGCGTCAGATCGAATTCCTGCTCCTCCAGTCCCCGTTGTGCCTGCTGCACGCCACGGCGGACCACTTCAGCAATCCATTCCACATGCCGCTGGGGCGGAAGAGCCTTAGTGTACGCCTCAAACTCGCGCATGTACTGCTCCAGGAAGCCCAGGTCCTCGGAGAGCTTCACCGCCGTCGGGAGCAGGGACGCGTCGCCGTCCGCCAGCCGTTTCACCAGCGCCCGGGCCTGTGGCTTTGTGGAGGCCAGGATGTGCAACAGGTCGTGCAGTAATGCCTCTGTCAGCAACGTGAAACGCTTCTCGGCAAGTTCGATGGCCTTGTCGGCTACGTTACCACCGACCAACTTCGTCAGTCTCTCGTATTGTTCAGAGAGTTGTTCGATCCCGCGGCTGGCGCGCCTGGCCTCGAGTTCCGCTTTCCGGCGCCGTTCACAGCTTCTCTCGGCAGAGCGGCGGACATACCCGTTCGCGTCCGCCGCGAGTTTGCCCGCCAATGCGGGGAAGTCCTCCTCCGGGACATATAGCAGGAGCGCCGCAACGTCCTGTCGGACCTGCCAGTCCGCATCGTCGGCAAGAAAGCGAATCACCGGCACGACCGATTCAGGCAGCACCGGCTGCTCGCAGCGCCTGAGCTCGTCTGCCATGGCCCTGAGGTGCTGTCGTTTCTCGGACAGGGACACCGCGTCCTGCTCGCGCAGCCGGCGCAAGAGGTCCGCGTGTCGGTTGTGTGTGTCTCCGGAGGTCAGTAGTCGTACCTCCTTCTGCGCTCCTTGAACGCCTCTTCTCCGCCTTCCAGCAGCGTTACGATCTCCTGCTTGCACACGTCTACCGTGCCCTCTTTCACGACCTGGCCGGCTTTCCCGGTAGACTCCAGCACGAGGACTTGCTCGGCCTCGCCGAGCACAGGGATGTTGGGGTTATGTGTAATGAACACGAGCTGGCGCTTCTGCTTCACTTCACGGATGCGCTGGACTACCGTCTTGAACACGAACCTATTGTCGAGATTGTCCTCGGGCTGGTCCACCAGGAGGGGCTTATCGCTGTCGAGCAGCAGGATCGGTAGAATCGAGGTACACTTCTGCCCCGTGGACAGCGTGAGAGAGTCCTTGTAGTCGCCACCGTCAAGTAGCTCGATGCAGGGCAGATCGGTCAGCTCTACGGCCTCGAACTCGTACAGCACTGGGTCTCCGGACAACGCCGAGACGATCTTCTGTGCTTGGTCGGGGTTGATCTCGGCTCGGTCCACGAGCCCATCGACGTCGCCCTCACTAATCATCTCGGTGAAGTCTGATGGGGAGATGCGCCCCGCGATCTTCGCGGCGACGACGCGATTGTGTAGCCCCGAATTCTTCAGGCCCGATTCCAACAGCATTTGATACGTCTGGGTATTGCCATACTGCTCCACTCTCACCTGTATCTGCGGCGCCACTTGGGCGCTAATGCGGTCTGCGATTTCTTTTCGTACTGCGAAGCGGTGGTTTCTGAGTTCGGACAGCTTCGCAAGAAGCTCCATGCGTCGTTTCAAGAGGGCCTGCAGATCGCCGCTCTTCTGATCGTGGAGCTTCTTCTCGGCCAGGAC
>JAUWZH010000207.1 GCA_030615435.1 Candidatus Brocadiaceae bacterium
CCCGCAGGTCCACGAAGTGCACGCCCATCACTACCCTGCCCTCCTTCATGTCGAGGCAGGGCATGATTTTCACGTACTGAGCCACTTTCTCTCCTGAGCAGGCATTCTAACCAAGGCAATCCGAGCGCCCGCCGACTCCCAGGCCCGACGGCACCCCATTTCCACCCTGCAGGGCAAGTGCAAATGAGAAAAGAAGATACCAGGCGACGGGCGGGGTGTCAAACACGTCTGGCAGAGGAGCCGAGCCGGTCGTTTTCCCGGCCTCGCCGGTGGGGCTGCACTTCTCTCTCCCACGCCGACGCCCCTGCGCCACCTCCTTTGGCCCGTGATGCAAGGCCCGAGTTTGAGAACTTTGCTGCCGCTGCGCTATAATGGTTGTCAGGCAGGCGGGTTTCAGGAGAGTTGTCGCCGCTAAGGAGAGCAGCAGGCAGTGTCCAGAGGGGAACTCACCGAGAGGATCGCCTTCGTAAGCACCTTTCCGCCGCGGCCGTGCGGCATTGCGACCTTCGCCGGAAGCCTCGCTGCCGCCTGCGACCGGTATCTGGGCGGGCGCTTGCGCACGCTGGTGGTGGCAGTGGACGACCCGAAAGGGGGCTACGACTACCCTCAGGTGGTCAAGCACCGCATTGACGAGCACGCCCGCGTGGGCTACGTCAAGGGTGCAGAGTTCATGAACTTCAGCAACATCCGCGTCGTTTCCCTCCAGCACGAGTTCGGCATCTTCGGCGGACCCGACGGCTCCTACGTGCTGGACATGCTCAGGGAGCTGCACTACCCGGTGGTGACCACCTTCCACACGGTGCTGCGCTCTCCGAGCGAAGGGCAGCGTCGTGTGATGGAGGGGTTGATTGCTCTCAGTGAGCGCCTCGTTGCGATGAGCCGGCGGGGGGCGAGCTTCCTGCATGAGGTGTACGATGCGCCGGTGGAAAAGATCAGCTTCATCCCGCACGGAGTGGAGCAGATGCCGCTGGTGGAGCCGGAGCGCTACAAGGCACGCTTCGGGATGGAAGGCCGCCCCGTCGTGCTGACCTTTGGCCTCGTGGGGCCTGGCAAGGGCATCGAGTACATGCTCCAGGGCCTCCCGTCGGTAGTGGAGGGGTATCCGGACCTCTGTTACATCATCCTGGGCGCCACACACCCGCGCATCCGCGAGCAGGACGGCGAGAGTTACCGCCTGAGCCTCCAACGCATGGCCCGCGAGCTGGGCCTGCAGAAGAACGTGCTGTTCATAGGGCGCTTCGTCGAACAGGCGGAGCTATGCGAATTCCTGAAGGCCGCCGACATCTACGTCAGCCCCTACCTGAACCGCGAGCAGATCACCAGCGGCACCCTCGCCTACGCACTGGGGGCGGGAAAGCCGATCGTCTCCACCCGCTATTGGTACGCCGAGGAACTGCTCTCTGACGGGCGGGGGATCCTGGTGGATTTTCGGGACCCCGAGGGCCTCGCCCGGGGCCTGCTGGACCTCCTGGACGACCCGCGCAAGCTGCGCGAGACGCGGGTGCGGGCCTACGAGTTCTCCCGGGACATGGTCTGGCCCGAGGTGGCCGGGCGGTACGTCGAGACCTTCCGCGAGGCGATGCGCGCGGCGCGTGTGCCGGCGGTGATGCGGGACGTGACCATGCGCCGTCTCCTGCCCATCACGGGGCTCCCCAGGCCGAAGCTCGATCACCTCGTCCACCTGACCGACGACACGGGCTTGCTGCAACACGCCCGCTACTCGGTTCCCGACAGGGCGCACGGCTACACCACCGACGACAATGCCCGCGCCCTGGTGGTGGTCACGAAGTACCACAATCTGTTTCACGAGGAGGAGGCCGAAAGGCTGCTGAACATCTACCTGAGCTTCGTGCACCACGCACAGCGCCAGGATGGGCTGTTCCGAAACCTCGTGAGTTACGACAGGCGGTTCACGGAAGAAGTAGGCAGCGACGACTGCTACGGCCGCGCGCTGTGGGGGCTGGGCTACGTGATCTGCCGCGGCCCGGGGCGCTACCGACAGTTTGCCACCGAGCTGTTCGAGACCTCCATCAGGCGGCACGACGTCCTGCAACTGCTGAGCATCCGCGGGCGGGCCAACGCCATCCTCGGCCTCTACTATTATCTGGCGGCCTTCCCTGAAGCGCGCGACATCGAGGAAAGAATTGACGCCCTGGCGGGCAAGAACGCAGCAGTTTTCCGCGACCAGTCCTCGCCGCACTGGCAGTGGTTTGAGCGCGTGATCTCCTACGATAACGCCCTTCTCCCCCAGGCCCTGTTCCACGCCTGCGAGGTGACCGGGAAACAGGAATACCTTGACGTTGCCGTTTCCGCCCTCGATTTCCTGATAGTGAAGAGCCGGCGCCACGGCGAGCATTTCTCCTTCGCCGGCAACGAGGGCTGGCACGAGAACGGGAACGAACCCGCCCAGTTCGACCAGCAGCCCATTGACGCCTGCGCCCTTGTGGAGGCCTGTAAGGCCGCCTTCCGGCTCACCGGCAGGCGGGACTACCTGGGGCACATGCGGGTGGCTTTCGACTGGTACCTCGGTGTCAACGACGTGGGCACGCCGCTCTACGATTTCCGCACCGGCGCTTGTGCGGACGGACTGACGAAGCGCGGCCCCAATAAGAACCAGGGAGCCGAAAGCGCGCTCTGCTGCCTGCTTGCACTCCTGACCCTCACCGAGGTCTACTCCGAGCAGGACAGCGCCATCATGCAAGGGGACAAGAGCGGTTGAGGGGCGCGCTGAGAGTGCTGGCGCTTCGTCGCAGGGGCGCGATCACAGCCGGCGGGCCGACCAGGACGTCGTCAGACTGCTCGAAATGACACCAGCGCGACGGAGTCTTTGCAAGGGCCCTCGCCTGAACGTATAATGTCTGCGTGAGTTCCAAGGGAGGCCGTTGCGGGTCCGCGAAGGAGGAATACCGCATGCTCGCTTTCCTGACCACCGGCGGCTACGAGTGGATCATCATCCTGATCGTGGCTCTCCTGCTGTTCGGCAGGCGGCTGCCGGAGGTGATGCGATCCATGGGGCAGGGCCTCCGGCAGTTCAAGAAGGGCCTTCGGGAGGTCGAAGAGGACATAGATGTGGCCGGCGAAATGGATGAGGGCAAGAAGTCCGGGAAGCTGACGAACAGAGATTCGGATTCGCCCTCTTCTCCCGCCGGCTGAGCCTCTCGCCCGGCGATGGCCCGGCCCGCAGCCTTGCAAAAGCGTCCTTCCCGTGCCCCGGAGAATCACCCCTGGATATCCCCGTCCTGAACACACGTGACGCCGAGTTTGAAAGGGATTTCGCCGCCCTGGCGCAGCGACGGGCGAGCGCCCAGGGGCTGGAGGCTGCCGACCGGGATGCTATCCGACAGAGGATTGAGGAGATCATCCGGGCCGTGCGCGAGCACGGCGACGAGGCCCTCCTGGAGTTCACCGAGCGCTTCGACGGCTGCCGGTTTTCCCCGGAGCAGTTGCGCGTCAGCGAGGACGAGGTGCAAAGGGCCCTGGAGAGCCTTCCGCAGGAGCTGCTCGATGCGTTGAGGGGGGCTGCCGAAAGGATTCGCAGCTTCCAGGAAGCCGTGCTGCTTCGTGACGCGAAGCTGCCCCCTGAGGACGGGCGCACGCTGACCCTTCGCTACCGGCCGGTGGATTCGGCGGGCCTCTGCGTTCCCGGGGCTTCGGCTTCCCTGCCGTCCAGCGTGCTGATGACCGTTGTGCCCGCCGCCGTGGCGGGGGTGGGTCGAATCGTCATGGTCACGCCCCCTGGGCCGGACGGCGCGGTGTCGGCCGACCGCCTGGCCGCTGCGCACATGGCGGGCGCTCACGAGATCTACCGGGTCTCCGGCGCTCAAGCTGTGGCGGCGCTCGCCTTCGGCACGGAGAGCATCCCGGCGGTGGACTTCATAGCGGGGCCGGGAAACGTATACGTGACGATGGCCAAGAAGGCCCTCTTCGGGCAGGTCGGCATAGACATGCTCGCCGGTCCGAGTGAGGTGGTCGTCATTGCCGACCGGACGGCTCGGGCACAATGGGCCGCTGCCGAGATGCTGGCCCAGGCCGAGCATCCCGGGGGCAGCGCGACGCTGATCACCGATCACGGGCCGCTCGCCTCGGCCGTCGCGTCGGCGCTCGGAGAGCAGTTCGCTTCCCTTCACCTCGCCGGCGGTGTCCGTTCCAACCTGGAGGAACTCGGGGCGGTCATCGTGGCGCCCACGCCGGAAGAATGCGCCGCCCTCGCCAATCGCCTGGCGCCCGAGCATCTGGTCATCATGATGGACGAGCCGGACGGGGTGTGCGAGATGATCCGGAACGCCGGGGCGATCTTCCTCGGCCACTGCACTCCCGTTGCGCTCGGCGATTATGTCGCCGGCCCCTCCCACTGCCTCCCGACCGGCACGACGGCTCGCTTCTCCGGGGGACTGACGGCCAACACGTTCCTCAAGGGCACCGGCATCATTCGCTACAGCCGCGACGCGCTGCGCGAGGACGCAGGCACCCTCTGCCGGATGGCCGAAGCCGAGGGGCTGGAGGCACACGCCAGGTCCGTAGGGATCAGGCTGGAAGACTGACGAGTGCCCCGTGCCGCCGAGCCAGTTCCGCGTATGCACGTGCCGTACGCCCGCCCACCCACGCTCTTGACACCCCGCAGCTCCCGGGCTAAACTCCGAAGGCCTGCCTGATCCGCAGGTTCCGTCCGAGGCGGCATCGGAGGGGCGAAATGGCGAAAGCAACCAGGGTCATTCGTCTTCAGGACACATTCCTGGTGTTCCTGGCGTGGTCGGCGTTCGTGCTGGCGGCTGACGGTATTTTTTCGCTTCGTCTTCCGCAGTTTTGGTCTCCCCTGCCCGCCATGGCGACACAAAGCTACCCCCAGTCCCCTTCCGGCGCCTTGCCATTCCCCGTGAGGTCAAGGCTCCTTTCTGAGCAGGACTATCCTGTTCGTATTCGTACCCTTCCTCAGGTTGTCAACACCCCAGCAGTTTGAAGTCTTCGTGAAAACCTGATCGTTTACTAACACCATCAATGGTTCGAGCCCCGCCTGCACTGCTGCGGGAACAACG
>JAUWZH010000078.1 GCA_030615435.1 Candidatus Brocadiaceae bacterium
GTCGCCGGTTCGAATCCGGCCGCCCCGACCATCCTCCTTCGCCCTCCGAAGCATTCGGCATAGGAGGGCTACGGAGGACAGGTCCCTTCGCCCTTCCGAAGCCTTCGGCATAGGAGGGCTTCGGAGGACAGGTCCCTTCGCCCCTCGCTGCCGCTCAGGGTTACGGCTGGCACGCCAACCCCCGTGCAGGTGTGCGAGTTTCCTCCGGGGGCGAGGAGGCCTGTGGAGTGCTCCGCTGGTTCATGCGCGGCGCCGAAGTGGTCGAACTGCTCAAGAAGCACGGGACGAAGAAGTAGAGGGCGGGAACGGATCACGCCAATAGAAGATGGCGACACTGGAAAGAAAGGGAGGGAACATCATGTTCAGTCACGCACCCACACGAGAAACCGACGACAGAAGGAAGATTCGCCCGTTGATGGTGCCAATCTCAGTCTGTGTTCTCCTGCTGGCTGTGGGATGTCGCTTCCTGACGCTCGCGCCTCGGACACAAGAGGGTGCTTATGTAGTCGAGGCCGTCATCATCCAGATGTCCGAGGAGGAGGAGCGCCTGCTCCGGTCCGACTTCGAGGGTAACATGTCGAGGGTCATGAAGCGGAAAGACACAGAAGTCATCAGATTCCCGACGGTGTCTCTTCTGCCCGGTCAAGAGGTCCTCCGTGATGAGCGACGGCCAGTCGAGTACAGAGAGCCCGGTGAGGTGGGTGGCCCTCCTGGCCAGAGACAGGTTGAGCTCCTTGGCGAGAAGATTAAGGCAAGCATCCGGGAAGTCGAAGAGACCACAGCGGTGATGGAGGTAAGCTTTGAGTCCAGGAGGATCACTGCCTGGCACAGTTTCGACGGCGGCAAGCTCCCAGAAGTAAGGTTCGCATCCACGGACATGACTGTAAAGGTTGTGCTTGGCGAGTGGTTTCTTATGGGCGGGCTCAAGACGAGGACTAGGACCCCAGAGGGCGTAACGACGTCTGTCACCACGTTGACTCTCTTACGCTGCAGTCCCCCTTGCTCCCAGCAAGGACTGGACAACCCGGTATGATCGAACGGCCACCCACGCCTGGTGCCAGATTTAGGTGAACTTCGCGCAGGAGGACGGCAACCTCTTTGGCCTGCGACAGTTATGCCATAGTCAACAACAGTTTCGAACAGAAGCACCCGCACGAGCGCTTTGCGCAAGTCTCCGCCGCGACGTTGTCCCCCCAGAATCTCTTGATTTTGGCCCTTGACAGATCTCTATTCGCACAGTTAAGTTTTACTATGCCTGTAGCACAAAGGGGCTGCGTACTTGCCCTGGGACTCCGAACGCAATATGGGCCCTCGCAAACTGGGAAAGGTCGAAGCCATGTTCGAGAAGAACAGGAAGCGGCGTCTGATCTTTAACGACGACTCAGACCAGCAGTATGTGGAGTCGTCTGAACACTACGGCTACCGCGTGACGGACGCACAGTCGTTCCTGAACGCTCGCACCACGCACACGTTCGATTCGCACGTCGACACGTATGTCTGGTGCGTCGGCAACGGCTGCGAGCCACCGTGGAATTCGATGGACACCCTCAATCCCTGCTTCAGCTCGCATGCCGAGCCGACCGACCTCGTCATCGCCGCCTGCCATGAAAACGGCATTGAGGTCTGGGGTTCGCTGCGCATGAATGACGTGCACGATTCCTTCGCAGTCGATGACCTGAAGAAGGCAAACGACCCGCTGAAGGCGGAACACCCCGAGTACCTGCTCGCTCCTGAAGAAAGCCGCCACCTGCCCAAATGGGTCTCGGAGAGGTATCTCTGGACGGCCTTCAACTTCGCCGTGCCGGAGGTGAGGGGCCACCGACTCGAGTACATCCAGAAGAACGCTTCGCAGCATGACTTCGACGGATACGAGCTGGACTTCACCCGTTTCGTGTGGTACTTCCCCCTTGGCCGGGAGCGCAAGTACGTCCCTCTCATGACCGATCTTGTGCGCAAGACTAGAGAACGCCTGAACGCCATCGGCACAGAGAGGGGCAGGCCGTACACGCTGGTGGCGCACGTGCCTGACTCGCCGCTGACGTGCCTCGATCTGGGTCTTGACGTGGCAACATGGTTGGCCGACGGTCTTGTAGACGTGCTCGTCGTCGGCATGGGGTATGTGGTGTACACAATGGACCTCGGCGAGTGGCAGGCATTGGCTCGGCCGTACGGAGTTCCCGTGTGCCCCTCGCTAAATGTAGCAGTCTTCACGCAGAAGTACGTGAAACCCCCCGACAAGCCGATGGTGCACGAATCCATGCGTGCCATTTCGGCCTATTGGTGGCAGGAAGGCGCAGACGGCATCTGCCTCTTCAACCTGTTTGCTCTTCAGGACGAGTATCTCGGCGGGTTCTCAGAGGAGTACGCTTTTGCGCCTTTGCCCGCGCTCGGCGATCCAGCCCTCCTGAAGGGCAAGGACAAGGTCTACGGCATCCAGCCCGCGTCCGACCGGTCAACGGTCCAACAGGGCTCGGAGGGAACGCCTCTGCCGACTGCCCTGGACTTCAGGGAACATGAGCTGCCGCTTTTCATGGGGCCTGACGCTGAGGACCCCGAGGCTCGCATCAGCGTACGCGCCTCAACCCGGGGCGGCGATGACGGAACACGAGTATGGTTCCGACTGAATCACACGCTGCTGGAACCGGAGAGGGGGGGCGGTTGGTGGAGCGCGGACGTGCCCCGAGGTGTCATGCGGTCCGGACGCAACAAGCTGGCCATATGGTGCGATGCGGACCTGACTGAAGCCGAGACCCCTCTCATCGTTCAGCGTGTCACGGTGCCCGTCACATACTCCTGAGTCCGGCGTGGAGCGGGAGAGCACCTGACAGCCCGTCGTGTCGAGGGTGAGCATCGATGGAATCAATAACGGCTAAGCGTGCCCTGATCGTTGGCCTGGATGGAGCGCCACCGGAAGCGGTTCAGATGACCGCTACACCTCACATAGATCGTCTGCTCCGATACGCAGCGTACACCTGGAACGCCCAGTCCACGCTGCCGACCTGGACGCTTCAGTGCTTCGTATCCGTTCTGGCCGGCGTCCCCGCCGACGCCTACGAGCTCATGAGCGACCCGGAAGGCTGGCTTGAGCCTCGCACGTACCCGGTGCCTTCCTTGTTCGACCTCGCGCACCAAGCCGGTCTCGGAACGGCCATGTTCAACAACTGGCACCCGCTGGACACCCTGCCCCGGCCGGGGACGGTGGACAAGCTGTTCTCCAGCGAGGGGGACAGCGGTGTCGTTGTGAGAGAGGCCTGCGCATATCTCCTACGCGAGGATCCGCGCCTGTGCTTCGTGCATCTGGCCGATCCCGATGCGGCGGGGCACAAGCACGGCTGGCGCAGCGAAGAGCAATGCGCGGCTGTGGCCCGCTGCGACGCGCACCTCGGCGTGTTGCTGGGTGCCCTGGAAGAACGGGGCTGGCTGCAGGAGACTCTCGTGGTTGTTCTAAGCGACCACGCCGGGGGCATGGTTACGGAGTTCCTCCACGGCTGTGACGATCCCACTTACAGCCACCCGCTGGTCACGACCGTTCCCTGGATATGCTGCGGGCCCGGCGTGAAGAAAGGACACGAGATCGGGGCGGAGGTATCGATCTGCGACACGGCGCCGACCGCCGCCCTTCTTCTAGGGCTCAAGATACCGGAGTCATGGCAGGGAAGGGTTGTGTCGGATGCCCTCACAACGCAATGATGGTCGTGACTGCAGGGTAGGGCGCTTCCGCGCTTGACTGCTGTCGTCCTACGCCCAGCCGCTTGGTGTGGTAGGACTTGCGCCCCTTCTTAGCCCGGATTTCCCATCTGTGAAAGACAGAAGCAAGTACAAGATTCCTCCTCTACCCCACAACCGGTACGCTTTTGTAGGGTCACATGTCGTCTTCCTCGAGTAGGCTGTACTGAGCCAGGCCCTTTGGCTGCACCGTCCGGGCTTCCTTTCTGCCGCTTCTGAGCGCTGTTTTCGAGCTTGCCAGAGCCCGAGGACTGATAGATGAGCGCCCCAAGGCGGCTCTGTGGATGCCACCGGTCTTGAAACCCAGCACGCCAGCTCCTACTACGTCGAGCGCAAAGGATAGCTGACGGTGCCGGTCACGATTGAGCATGCCCCGGATACGTTGTGTGGCAGCCACGTGCCCGGGTGCGACCACGGCGTACCGCCCGACGTCTCCTGGGAAAACTACCTCTACTACAGAGAGGTGCTGCTCAACGTGAAGCTCTGAGATTAGCGTGAGAAGCGGCTATTTCCGGGCGGCCCATGCGCTGCATTGCGCTCCGGGCAAAACCGGCAATGTCGCCCGAATTCCAGCCCGCGGGCATCCAGAAGCACCTTGTCCGCCAGAAGCTCCCTCATCGGCCCGTCGGCTACGATTCTCCCCCCGTCGATGATCACCATGCGCTCGCAAACCTCAGCCGCGTGATAAAGATCCTGACTCGCGACGATCCGCGTGTCGGAGAATCCCTGAACGATCTTCGTCACGGCGCGTGCGCCGCGTGCATCAAGGTTGGCCCAGGGCTCATCGAGGGCCAGCACCTTTGGTCGGCAAGCCAAGACCGCAGCGATGGCCGCCGGCGCGGTGAGCGTGACCTCCGTATCATATTCAAGGTCTGTGGTGTAGTTCGTGGGGGCGTTGACCATTTCAGGGCTACCGCTGATGGGCACTCCCGTCACGGGTGAGGAGCACACGTTCAACATGTACTCGGGTGGCAGATAAGGCTGAATCTCAATAAAGTTGAACATGAGTTCCTGACCAATTGGCCCGCCCGGATCGCTCGGGCTTGCCCAATCGGAAACTGTCAGCGTCGCCGTCGTTCCCAGGGCGCGAAATACGCGCCAGCGATAATTCATATAGTAGAAATAATCGGCATTGAACGCTCCGAGAATGTGCGCATAATTCTGATGGTAGATGTGCGTGAAGTTCTTGTCCGGATGCGTGAGCAATTCCACGTTGGTAATGTTGATGGAAATCGCCTGTTCCTGGCAGTTGCTAATCTCGTTGGCGAGGTCCTGGTAGTCGCCGGTTATCATTTTCATGGGGTAGAGCCGCCCCGGCTCAAGGTCAATGATCTGCTGGGAGAAGACGTTAGGTCCGGCCGCGGAACGTTGCGTCCAGAGGAGCGTGTCCCCCTGGTTGATGCGCGGATAATGGCCCTCCAGCTAACTATAGCCCGGGTAGCTTGCTGTCTGCATGCTGCCCGGCTCGGCCGGATGAATCGTCCAGCCCGTGGTTCCATCTTCAAAGTCTGGGTTTTGGATGTGTGAGAGGACGTACGGGTCTGTGCTGAGGTGGGTCGTGTTTCCTTCGAGGATGTAGTGTCTGAACAATTTTCCCTGCCATCGGACGTTTTCCTCATCACAATAAGAGCACAGATATTCCATGATGCCCGCAAGCCCGAAGAAGTTGGGATTCGTAGCAATGTGTTGGAACTCCATGTCCATGAGGACCTTGAAGTTCGCGCCCGGGTTGATGCTCAGGTTCTCTGGCGGCTGTGACAGGTAGCCCAGGACCACGATCATGTGTTCAGTTGCACCGGGTACACAGCTCTCCCACCACCACATCTCGCTTCCCAGCCATGCATTGATGGTCGAGGACATGCCGGATTCAGTCCTCTGTTCCGGAATATATTGCTCCTAGGCGAAGTAGGAATTGTAGCTGACGATCATATTGAGAAAGCAGCCCATTAAATCCCCATCGACTCCTGTGGTGTAAGGGACGATCATCTTGCCCGCATAAGCCGGATCGCTGAGGATCATTTCGCTGGCGTCGGCCCAATACCCGCCAATATCACTTGATCCCGTGTCGAACTCATCAATGATCACGCCGTGCATGTTCGGGTTTGTAAGGCCCGCCATGGCGACGAGATAGTCATATACCTCCTGCGCCGAGGAGACGTCCGGCCGGGGGGTTCTCTCGATCCATCGTCCACCTCGGGCCGTCCATTCCGTCACTGCACCAGGCGTGCCGTTGTAACAGAGCATCGAGTTTATGTTGTGAAGCACATGCCTGTCCAAGAAGCCCAGTCGTACAATCCGTACTGCCAGACATGTGAATGGGATCCATACTCACAGTGGAAGACGGAAGCGATCGAGCGCGCGATGAGCTTCACCAGCGTTCCCCCGCCGCCCACCACAACAGTATGCTCACCCTTGGGCAGGAAACGCATGGCCTCCTGTTCCGTGCCGTTCGCCGGGTCGTGGATGACGGGGGGCGTCGCGCCAGGGACAGACAGGGTGATGTCACCCTCGGTCTCGGTAATGAAGTAGACCCAGCCGCGGCGGGGATTGTGAAAGGAGTATGTCGGATCGGGTGCGCCGTCAGGCATCTCATTCAGTATCTCCCAGCAGAGGTTATTCAGCGCCGTGGCCGTCTTGAATCGCGCGGTTCCCGCCGCGTACAAATTGGAGACTTCCGTGTCGGAGATGGCCCGGTTGTACACCCGGACTTCACCCATGAACCCACTGAAGTACTCATACCCGAGTCCCTGGCTTCTGCCCAACCAGAGGGGAACGTTGCCCAAACTCGGCTCGTACGCCTGGCCGCCGGCATACACCAAAGCGCCGTCCCGGTAGACTTTCACCGTCGTGCCATCAAAGGTCACGGCAAAATGGGTCCACGCGTGTACTGGTGGGAACGGACCCTCGTACGCCAGTTGGTGGTTCGTCCCATCGGCGATATAGAAGCCGAGTAGTTCCCTGCCGGCCCAGGTGTTAAATGCGAGGACAAGGCGCTCATCCGGCCAGTGCGGGCCGGTGCTCCAGTTCACCAGTCCGCCCTGACACGTCGTGGGATTGAACCAGAGAGCAATCGTTCCGGCGGCTTCGATGCGCAGGCTCTCGTCATCGCCGCAATCCACATAATCATCGGTGCCGTCAAAGTACAACGTCAGCCCGGAGGGACTTGAACGCCACTGCGCGCCATGGATCGTTCCGTGGTTGGCCATTGCCGGTCGCATCGTTGGCGACGACACCAGTGCCCTCATCGAGCGGATAGTGGGCTACGAGGCCCTGTTCGCCGGCAAGAGCGGATGAGCAACAAGCCCCAACAACGATCGCAACCGTGACGATCAGTAGAAAGCTTCGCAGCATTCGGGCTTGCAAAGGCACTACGGGTAACCCCTTTCCCTTCGCCTCGACATGTCCGGAATGGACATCTCCCGGATGAAGCGGGACCGCCGGAATTCGTCCGCATCACATGTAAGTGTATCCGGGAAACAGGCGCTCGTCAACGCTTTCCGGTGTCTCTTCACGCGCGAATTGTGCATCTCAGCCTTCCGGATAGGCGAGACCATCCCATGGATGGCCACCTCTCCACTTGCTCGGCGGACCTCAGGCGGAGCTTCCCCTCCCCCTGGTTCCGTTTGCGCGCAAGCGCCGGTCTGACGCTCGGCGGCTATGCATTCCTCACAGAGGCAGCAGGCGACCACCCGGCAGAACGCCACGATTGTCGTGCTCATACTTCTCACGTTTCGGCGCCGCATTGCCGATGTGCGCGCAGCGAGAGCGTTCGCTTTCCGCCCATCTCTGCCAGGCGCTCCTTCCCCATTTCGGCGACCACCACGCGCGTGCTTTTTGACTGCCTGCCCGGGAACGGCTACAATGCTTTCGCGACCACGGGGTTACGATAGACATCTGCGTAATGGGGTATTATCCCAGAACACAAGAAGGGATGGTTGAAAAGGAGCCCACAACAT
The DNA here is from genome assembly GCA_030615435.1 of Candidatus Brocadiaceae bacterium. GTDB lineage: Bacteria > Planctomycetota > Brocadiia > SM23-32 > SM23-32 > JAUWZH01. The sequence continues at coordinate 7,683 of JAUWZH010000078.1, forward strand.
GGCAACGAGGAAAGAACGTCGGAATGCCGCCCAGTGCGGCATTGCATTTGAGGACACTTCAACGGGCAGACTCAAGCGGCAGATCTGGGAAGCAGCGGATGAGGAAATCGAGGCCGTCTTGAAGGAATACGGCATACCGTCACCACCTGAGTGGGGGAGGGCGGGCACGTATATCCAGACGACCGTCCGGCACAAGGTCGTTGAGAACCGCCGAAAGAACGACATTGTCTTTATCCCGGTCGGCTGCACCGAGAATCACGGAATGCACGCGGTCAGCGCAATGGACACGCTTCTCGTCACCCAGATTCTCGAAGGTGTCCGTCGCTACACGGCCCGACGGGGCGCGCCGGTCAACCTGGCACTGACTCCCCTGAACTACGGCGTGCATCCCTACGGCGGTGTCGGGCTGCCGGGCCACGTGATTGTTGATGAAGACGTTGCGATCGGGCTGCTGATGAATGTGATGCTCGGACTGTGGAACGACGGTTTCCGCAAGCAGATCATCGTCAATAATCACGGTCAGCTCTGGGTCCTGGAGGCAGTCATCCAACGCTTCCAAAAGAAGTACCAGTTGCCGGGCTATTTCCGAGTGGTTGACTGGCACCGCGCGGTTCGCGAGTTTTTCCGGACAAAGGAGCAAGGGGGGGCCTTCGATTCGCACTTGACTCACGCCGACGAGGCCGAGACCTCGCTGGGACTGGTGTTGTTGCCCGACATGATTGACATGGAGTATGCCGTGGACACTGAGGCTGAGCACTTCCTGCCAGCAGGCCACATGGACACCTCGGTGGACAACCTGTCCAGGCCAAGTCGGTGGTCCGAGGCGGCGGGACACGTGGGGATGGAGCTTGCCTCCACTCCCGAAGGCGTCGTGGGGCTGGCTACCCGCGCCAGCGCCGAGAAGGCCAAGCGGCCAGTGGCGGCCGCACTGAAATACCTGACACTGCTCCACGACGAGGTCCTCGAGGCCTTCCCTCCTGGAACGGTTCCTCCCGTCGAGAAGACTACCCTGAGGACCGAAAGGGACATGGAGCCCTACCTGAGGGAACCGCAGTCGCCGGGGTGGAAATCTGTTTACGGACTGCCTCGCGTTGGCTTCTGAATCGTCCTGCTCCGGGGCACTACAACTGGGTCATGTCACCTGACATTTGAGGAGTTGCACGAACATGAGATCTAGTGAACCGGCACGAGACGCCTTTGTTTCGGCACTCGAGAAGAACTCGCCGCAGTACGAGAGGTTAGCGGCGGATTGGCTCGCAGCCTTGATCGCGCACCGCAGCATCCTGCACAATGAGGCGGGCGTGCTGGAGGAGGCCGTCCGGATTGCAGACGAGATCGGCCTGAGAAGCGAACGGATTCCCTTTCCCGTAGAGATCGTTGATGACGAGTTTTACTCATTGCCTGACGGCGTGAAGCCGGACCCATGGGTGGAGAAGGACAACCTGGTCGTTTTTCCCCCCTTTCAATCAGGGGGCGACGGCAGATCATTGATCCTTTGCTCCCACCTGGACGTAGTGGATGCCGACCCGGATTTCAAGGGCGCTTTTGCCCCACGCAGGGAGGGGACGCGCATCATCGGCCGCGGCGCTGTGGACAACAAGGGAGTGGTGGTGAGCATGTTGCTGGCGTTGAAGATGATTGTAGACGCAAAGGTCGTCCTCGGCGCCCTTGCGGAAGTGCAGCTCGTGATCGAGGAGGAGATCGGCGGCAACGGTGCCCTGGCCCTTATCCGGCAGCGTCCCAAGGGCGACGGCGTGATCGTAGGTGAGCCCACGAGCTTGAACGTGCATCCTGCAAACCGCGGCGCGTTGTGGTTCCGTCTGACCACTTACGGCGTGTCCACGCATATGGGTCGTGCGCATGAGGGTGTCAACGCGATCGAGAAGGCCATGGTGGCAATTCGGCTTCTCCGCAGGTACGAAGCCGAGCTGCTCGACGAGAGCCGGGGCTATCCTCAGTTCGAGCGCTACGAGCGTCCGATCCAGCTCAACATCGGAACCATCCACGGAGGTATTCTGCCTTCCACGGTACCGGAGAAGGTTGTCGTTGAAGGCGGGATAGGCTTCCTGCCGAACAAGACAGTGGCTGACATGGAGAGGGCGCTTCATGAGGCCATTCGAAAAGGTGATGATGAATGGCTGAAGAACCACTACGAGATGGACTTCACCAAGGTCCGAAATGACGCGTACGAAATCCCAGGCGATCATCCGCTGCCCCAGACCCTGTCACGCTGTTGCAGGGAGTCGGGCGAGAAGGGCGAGGTCTTCGGCTGGAATATAAGCTGCGACGCCCGTCTATACGCGAAGGCGGGTGGAATGCCAACGGTTGTCTTCGGGCCGGGGGATGTTCGACAGGCGCACGCTACGGGGGAATACGTTGAAATACCCGAGGTGGTGAAGGCGGCCGAGATCCTTGGCCGGTGCATGATTTTGTGGTGTGGAGGTGAGATCGGATGACAAATACAGCCGGCGATGCCGTGAAGGTGGCCCTGATTGGCGCGGGCGTTTTCGGAGAGTTTCACGTTCAGGTGCTCCGCCTGCTGGAGCAGGTGGGTGTTGCGAAGCTCGTGGCCTTCGCTGCGAAAACAGAAGAGACCATCCGGCGGCGGCAGCCCGTCTTTGGCGTTCCGGGCTATACGGACTACTGCAAGCTG
>JAUWZH010000310.1 GCA_030615435.1 Candidatus Brocadiaceae bacterium
CCTGTACCTGGCGCCGGGACTCTGGCAGGAGCACGACCACGCTCGCTTCCACAGCTCCTCGTAGCAGTCGCGCTCGCCCGCGCCCATCGCCGCTCACTCCAGTTCGGATATGGTATAGAGGTACTTGCCGCTGGGGGTCGAAGCGATCTCCTCGGTGAAACAGAACTTCACCTCGCAGCGGCTGCCCATGACCTTCTTGATATCACGCGCTATTGGGTCCAGTTCCGCACGGCCCGTCTCAGCTCCCGGCACGATCAGGATTTCGATTCGATCGTAATCCTTCTGGATGATCTGGTACTGCCTCGCCGAGGAGTTCCGGAACAGGTGCGTGAAAAAGGCGCCGGTGACCAGTTTGTTGTCGCTGGTCTTGAAGACCCCGGAGGTTCGCCCAACGATCCGCGCCAGCAGGGGCGTGCTCCGCCCACAGGAGCACGTGTCTTTCCCGCTCGGCACAGCCATATCCCCTATCTCGTACCTTATCAGGGGCATGCTGAAGTTCATCAGGGTCGTAACGTAGAGCGTACCTATGGTGCCGGGGCTGACGGGTTCCATGTTTTCGCCAAGGGCTTCCAAATAGTGGTTCCACACGCTCACGTGCAGGCCCTCTTGCCTGTCGCAACTGCACGCTATGTCTCCCACTTCCCTGGCGCCGTACCGGTCGAAGACCTTGCAGGAGAACACCTCCTCGATCACCTGTCTCATCTCCGGCTCCAGACGGCCTGCCGAAGTCAACACCCCCCTCGGCGAATGGACGGGCAAGTGGTTTGATCGTGCGTACCGGGCCAGCATGTCCATGGACTCGGCATACGCCTCGATCCAGGGCGGCCGCTCTTTGTTGAGCCTTTCGAGCGCGGCGCGCATGTCCGCTTCCGACATGCGGAATACGTTCACCTCCACCCGGTTGTAAAGCCAGTTGCGGAGTCTGATGAGGGTTCTTTCCCGGCCGTAGAGCAGGTCCCTTTCCGAGCCCCAGAGCCTGAACTCCTTTTCGCCGATGTCCTGCCCGCCGAAGGTCTTGTAGTAGATCTTGTTCGCGATGTTCCACGCCCAGTAGCGCCTGTCCTGCAGCACCCTGACGGGTTCGCCCGTAGAGCCGCCCGAGGCGTTCTCGTAACTTCCCCGGCGCCGGTGGTCGGCGGAGTGGAGATTGCTGCCCTCCCTCCGGATGACGTCTTTCGTTAGCGGCGGCACATCGGCAAACGCCTCTATGCGCACTTTGCCTTCCTTCACAACGCCTGCCTCGGTCAATACGCGGCGGTAGTAAGGGACGTTCCGGAAAGCGTGGAGCAGCAGGTTCTCAAGTTTCCGTCGCTGGTATTGAAGGAGTTCCTGCCGGCCACCGCCGTCCAGTTCCGCTATGCGCCTCAGGCGAGTGAGCACGCCGCTGCCGCTCAGGTGCAGCATGGCGCAGACGAGGGGCTTGCGCCAGTTCATCTGCTCTCACCTCCGGCACGGGCGTACAGTTCGGCGTATTGCGAAGCCGCCTTTTCCCAGCTCAGCCCCTCCGCGATCTCGCGCGAACGGGCGCCGTGCGTGCGGGCGAGCTCCGGCTCCTCCAGGTAGCGACGGAGGGCCTCGGAGACCTCTCGCACCGATCCCCCGCCCATGAGGATGCCGTTCTCCCCGTCCCGGAGGAGTTCGGCGGCTCCGCCTGTGTTCGTCATGACGATCGGCAGTCCGCAGGCCATCGCCTCCAGGGCCGCGTTGCTCATGCCTTCGCTCAGAGACGGGAGCACGAAGACGTCGCTGCGGTGGTAGCAGTCCACGATCTTACCTCGGGGGACGTTGCCTGCGAAACTCACCCTGTCCTCAACGCCGCACTGCCTTGCGAGCTCCCGCAGAGGCCTCTCTTCGTTGCCCGATCCGACTATTGTGAGGTGGACGTCGGCCTCGCCGACGGCGGCCACCGCCCGCATCAGCACGTCAATGCGCTTGCGGGCGATGAGCCGCGCGACGCAGAGCACGCGCAGGCCGGCGTGCGCGCTCCTCGCCGGACGGAACCTCTGCGTGTCCACGCCGTTCCCGATCACCTCGATGTGCTGCTGAGGGGCGGTGCGGAGCGCGAGCCGGCGCAGCCACTGCGAGTTCGCCACGACGAAGGCGGCGCCCTTCCACGTGCGCACGCTCATCTGCCGGAATACCAGCCGGTCGAGCCCGCGGAAACGTTCGTTGTAGAACGGCACGTCGGAACCGCGCAGCGACACGATGTAGGGAAGGCCGAGTCGCCCCGCAAGGCACCCGCACGGGATGCCGAAAAACGCGTGACACAGCTCGTAGTGATGTTGCCGGATGAGCCGGCGGGCGTGCCAGCGGGCCTTCCACGCGTATGCGAGGAGCTCGGGCATCGTCTGGTAGTGCAGCCCGCCCCGCTTGCCGATGTCCAGGTAGTGGACGAAGATATTCTCCGCGAGCCTCTCCACGCGCGCCCTCCCCGCCGACGAGGCCACCAGGTCAATCGCCAGGCCCTCGCGCCGGCTGAACTCCCGCAGCAGACACGCCGTCGCGTGGCCCGCCCCGCCGCCGAGGGGCGGGAACTCGTAGTTCAGCATGAGGACTCTCATGACGCACCTGCGCCCGGGCGCTGAGAGGTCTGCTCCAAAACGTCCGAGGGGGTATCGCCGCCGGGGCTTCCTCGGTGGATGGCCCGCACGGCGTAAGTCTTGCGCCCCTGGGATTCGTGGTAGGTCCGCGTCAGCACCTCCATTATCAGGCCCATCAACATGAACTGGACGCTGATGATGGTGAAGGTGACGCTTAGATACAGCAGCGGGTTGCCGGTCATGTCGGTGCCGTAGAGCTTCTGTGCGATCACGACGCCGAGCACCGCGAAGGCCATCAGCAGCGTGAGCAGGCCCACCTTGCCGAAGAAGTAAAGCGGGTTGGTGAGGTATTTCATGAGGAACCTGACCGTCGTCAGGTCCAGCAGGACGCGAAAGATACGTCCCATGCCGTACTTGCTGCGGCCGGCCGTGCGGGGCCGGTGGTTGACGGGCAGCTCCGCCACCCGCCCCCCGACCCAGCGAATCAGCG
>JAUWZH010000147.1 GCA_030615435.1 Candidatus Brocadiaceae bacterium
AAAACCGACCGCAAGCAGAAAAAGAAGGCACCCCGGTAGAATATGGGCGGTGGCCACGGGGGAGCCGCAGCGGGTATCCGCAGCTCATGGCTGGCTATTGACGGCCAGAGGGCTGGCCATTACCGTCACGGACTTAAGGTCAGGTATACACCGACCAGGAGAGGGTGTCGGAAGCGCGACTACAAGGGGAGGAAACGATACTGCGGAAGGGGAGAATGCAGAAAAGACGAACCTGGCTTCAGCTCAAGGTGAGTGGGCTCTTTCATGCGGCGAAGGCACACGCATATCATACACGCCTGCCCATTGAATCAGATACTGATGTCCGATGGAACGGGAGTGTCGCTCAGCTTATACTTCCCTCTGGCAATGCTCGACACTTCAGACACGAGAACATTCGCTATTGTTGCCCCGAGTTCTCTTATGGACTGCAACGAGAAGTATTCCAGCGCCGGGGCGTCGAACGCAAGCGAGGCGCTCTCCAGGATGCTGCATACCCATCCGGCGCGCCCAACCGGGCGCACGCGTCCGAGTTCGGGGACTCTGCTACGCAGCCACCCCTGGACCGACTTGCGTGTGCTCTCATCCAGACCATCCAACAGCCGCAGGGTTTTGAGGCAAGCACAGACGCATTCAGCATGATTATTCTTCAACGCCTCATAGAGCTTGGAAACTGTCCATTGCCTGCAGCGTTCGCGCATTTCCAGCGGCAATACTTCCCCCAGGAGGTCTGTTGATGCCACGGCGAACAGGGTATCCTCCCACCTGGGTCTTGCCCCGTAGGGGCTTGCGAAGCAGCCATCGTTGCAGTAGCAGCCACCTATCCACGCCACGTGCCGGGCTTTTGCGTTCTTCGGCTCAAGGCCGCACTTGCGTATGCCCGCCAGAGCGTAGTTGGTGGCCGAAAGCCTGGACGAACTGCCAGGCCATATTCCAAACCCACCCGCCTCGTTCTCGCATTCCAGAAGCCAGCGGCCAGCCGCGGGAGGCCACCCTTCTTCGGGGGTTAGGAGTTCTCTCACGGTCATCAGTTGATAGACGTCCTCGACTGTCAAAGTACCCGAATGCCAGCCGACGTGAAGACTAACCGCGCTGGGAAGCCGGGCATCTATTCCCGAATCGGACGGTTGTCGTCCCAGCATGCTGATAGCTCTTGCGACATCAAAGAGGAGCTGACGTTTGTGCGGAACGATATGTCTTCTCGGCATGAGGGCAATCGCGGCCAGTCCAACGCCGACCAAGCCGAGGCCTGCCCCTAACACGAGCAAGGGTTCGGGGCGCGGCCAGAGCATCTTGAAGGCCAACCAGACTGCCAAGCCGCATCCTATAAGACCTGCACTAAAGGCAGCCGCCATGACCACCGATAGCATGAGCCCCCACCTCGCCGCCAACTCTTGCCCTCAACCTTCAGAACGAGGGGGCCTTCCAAGAGCCACCACTCATCCTCAAACGAGATTCGCCCGCGCGAGAAGATCAAGGTTGTCAGGATGCCTGCCAGCGTGCCGATGAGTCCGGCTGCTCCTGCTGGGCTTTGCCGGACGACGAGGATCAAACTTGCAGAAAAGGTGAGCAGAATAGGCAGGACCGCCGGGAAAGCAGCTCCGGCAAGCTTGGCCAAACTCTTGAAGTCGCGGGGTGAGAACCAACGGTTAACTTCCCACAAGAAGGCCTGGACAAGTCCAAAGGCGAAGCTCACGAGTGTGGCACACAGGAGCATAATCACCCCAACAATCCACGAAAAGGGAATGTCGGCGAGCACCCCCACACCAGGCACAAGAAAAGTCAGCGCTAGGCAACCGCCGGCTAATGCTGCGAAATGTCCGCAAGCCAGGTCCGCAAACACGCGGCGCACAGGCATGCTCTGTCCTGTGGCCCAGAACGGCAGGACGATAACACAAGACAGATACCCTGCGACGAGCAATCCAGTGGGGATGAACCAGGAAGCTGGGGCATCCATGACGTCGAGTCGGTCGTCTATCCCCAGGACTATGTGACTCCACGTCACGCCGCTCATGATCAGCACAACTAGAAACGTTCCGGCTGACATACCGAGGAAGAAATTTGGCTCGAAATCTCTCGTGCTCCGACGTCGTGGGCGGGTGTCAACTTTTCGTTGTTTGGCCGGGTCCGGTTCGCCTGGCATCATCCTGCGTTTCAAGTATGCGTACGAGTAGACACTAAGCAGGACATTCCACAAGCGAGCATTCTGGCCGAAAAGAGCCTTATCTTCAAGATAGGAGAGTGTCCTGTCCCAGGCACGCCGGTTTCCGGAGTTACCACTGCGTATGTGCAAGCGAGACGAATGAGGAAGGCCGACACTGAACAAGCTATGAGCTTTCGTGAGTTCTTTCTCGGGAACGTATCTCCGGGTCAAGTCGTCGGCAAGTTCCTCGCGGCGCCGGCATACGACCGAGAACATGACGGCAAGCACTGCTGAAGCCCCCAGGTGGATGCCCACTGCAGATGCTGCCAATTGCCAGCTTATGGCGCCTGTGCAAGTGCCGCCAACAAGGAGCACGGCACCGGCTGCGCCTCACCACCAGGCGCCGCGCAAGAACGCGAAGGCCCATGTAGTGAAGCCAACGTCCCCGTTGAACGCATGAGCCAGCTCGTGAACGATGGCCGCAGTCCTTGGCCCCGAACGCTTGTCACGCCAATATTCTGGAACGACAACCGTCGGGTGACCGCTTTGGCGGCCGAAAACAAAGGGCGCGCTGGCAAGGCGAGAGATAGCGAACTGAGGCCTTACCGTCTCAAAATACGCGCTGAGATCCTTGATCCACGCGGGCACTGAAGAAGGAGGGACTCTTTGAACCGACCATAATCTGCCAACCTTCCGTGGAGCGTAAAAGTAGTTCCAGGCCATCCTCGCCGGGAGACCAAACATGAAGAGAATCACAGTACCTTGGCCGACAGTGAGAGACCTGGTAGCCATGGAGGTCGTAATCCATAAGGCACCCAACAAGAGGGCCAGGATGCAGGTCAGCAGGACGTTGGTTACGGAAGCAAGGAGGAGCAGCCTGTCGCGGTCGCGGTCTGTAAGAACATGATACGCTCGTCGCGCCGCCCATAGCCAGAAGGCGACCAGAATAGTCAGGCTACCGAAGCCGATGACTACACTCTGCCATGTCATCAGGGTTAGGGACCCACGGTAAGGCTAAAGCATAGCATTCGGCAGCAGCTCACTGAGCCGACCAGCTAACTCGGCCCCTGCGCCAAACCGCCTCGCCAGATGTCCAACTCGCTGTCGCAATACTCCGGGGTCTTTCTCAAGTTTCCCAAGTGCCGTTTCAGCAGTTGCTGCAAGCGCTGTCATCGCAATCACGGCGGCTGCCCTGGTTGAGGGTGGGAGGCTGGTGGCGAACCCGAGGGCCCCAACCAATTGGCCTCTCTCCTCGAGGGAAGGCCATTCGCATTCAAAGGACTCATCCTCTCCCAGGCTCTCAAAGAAAGCCTCTGCTTGCGGCCACACTTGCTCGAAAAGGCCCGGATAATCAGGCAGCAGCCGCTCAAGGGCTCTCTGCGTCACGTCAGCAGCATTCTTCTCTATCTGAGCCATTCGAAAAAGATGATACTCTCTTCTGCTCAGTTTCTCTCGTTCTTCCTCAGACGCCTCAAAAAGAGAAATAAGAAAACTGCACGACCTGCACCGGGCCACGTGGGAGGCCACCCGTGCTTGGGTTTCAGCGGAGGCAGCGTGGCTGGCGTAATCGGCCATCTCCTGGCCACTCGGGCAGGCCTCTTCAGCCGAGGCAGTCGCCAATACCGCATATGTCGTCACAAGCTCTCTCAAGGTCTCCCGACATGTTTCGCAGCTCTTCACATGCTCAATCACCCGTGCACGTTCATCAGCCTCAAGTTCGTTGAGCACGAGCTCGTGCAGCATCTCATTCGTCGGGCAGTTCATCGGTTTCCTTTCCCTCGCCGTGTGCAGAGATAGAACAGCTCGGGGTAGCGGCGTTTCAGGAACCGCTTGGCTCGCTCAATGTTCTCGTATCGCTTTTCCCGGCAAGCCCGCGCGTGTCTTCCCAGTTCTCTTCCGATATCCGCGTAAGACCACCCATCAATGCGCAACTCTACTACTCGCCGCGAGTCCTCGCTGTCCCGGGCCAAGGCCTCCCGCGCAATCACCGAGAGTTCTTGTGTGATAAGGCAGTCAAGGGGAGATCCCTCCCTGTCGTCAGGCAGAAAGATCTCCAATAGCTCCTGAGTTGATTCAGTGACCCTTTCCCGCCCCTTCGACCTATACTCATGTAGAAACTCGGAACGCACAAACATGATGAGCCAAACAGGCTTTCTCCACTTGGCGACCGCCATGTTGACTGCGTCCGTAGCCAACTCATCGAATGCCCCGGCGGCAAGGAGGAAGGAGTAGCTACTTGTCACCATGACCTTTCGCAAATAGGGTTTGCAGCTCTCCACCAGAAGTTCGCGCAGCTCGCTGTTCTCACCGCGAATTATCCTTTCTGCAATCGCCTCCACATCCTCGGGTTCGATGGTTCGCACTTGCCAGGGCCACTCGGCTTCGTGAAGGTGCCAGTACGGGCCTTCCCTCAGTAAGAACACCCGCAGGAAAGCGCAGGCAACCGGAAGACTCCTCTTATTTCAGACTGCTCGTGCCGGCAATATAGCCGTTGTCAAGAAGGGTGTCAACGTCTGCGGAACAAGAGATGGTGGAGTTTATGCGTGGAACCAGGAGTGTCTTCATCCCCCTCCCTGACCGGTAGTCACTTCGGAGTGATTGGAAAAGCTTATAAAGCGGCCATGGGTAGAAAGAGCCGAGGGAAAACACGACGATCGATCTACTCGGCGGTGCGCTTGCGTGTATCGGTTCGTTCACCGGTTCTGGAACGTGTAGACAGGCCGATAGTCTCATCGGCTCATCTGACGCGTAAACTGCGGTCTCTTTACCCAGGCTGCCTGATCCATAGGTCTGGTGACCGATAATGCCAGGTCAGGGTTCTGGTGGGCACAACACAATATGTGCCAGGAGCGGGGGGCTCATAGGCAAGAAGAACATGCCTTCTCGCGCGTTTCCAGGCTATTCAGAAGGGTTCTTGGGGCAGAGCGGGCGTTTCTATCGACAGACCGAGAATACAGCCCAGAAACGCAGGAAAAGCGCATCAGTTCCGTTCAGGACAGTTCATTGAAGCTGGATAGGTATGTTCTTCGGTGAGGCGAATTCCTGACAGGGTGCATCCGGCTTCATCTCTCAGCAGCCTCAGGCACAGAAAAAGCGCCGGCGGTCTGTTACCCGGCCTGGGGGCTGCGTTTCTGCCAGTTGCCATGACGTCTGTGCATCCCAAACGCAAAACACTGGACAGCGCTGCAAGTGAAAGCATGGTCTTCACTGTCCCACCGCCATGAGGTGGTCCGTTCTCCAGCGAGTCCGCGTAGTGGTAATGCCTACGCCTTGACGACCAGGCGACGTAGCTTCCAAAATACCCGCACGATCACCCGACCCACGCCCATGCCAGTGTACTCGCCGGGGTATGAATCAAGCGTCAGCGAGTGCGTGGTGACCGACAGGTCGAAGTCTGGCGCCATGACACGCACCCATACTCCGGTGCGCTCGTACTGCGTTTCGGCTTCCGCGATGCGCTTGGTGAGCCACGGCGAGAACTCCCCGGCCACACGCACCAGCGCCCGACGACCCTCCGCGTTGCGCGACTTGACCGTGCAGCACATGCCGGGGGTGCTCTGCCACAGGTTTCGGGTCAGCTCAATCTCGCCGCCATTCTCCGGATGCACGTAGAGCCGCTCGGCCCAGCGGCCTTTGCCCCGGCTGCGCAGGACGTAGCCCTCGATGCCATCGTCCGCGCCGGAGTCCTCCCACACATAGCCCTGCGCCTCGAGCAGGCGCTCGTAGACGCCAATTTGCAGAGGATCGTGCCGCCACGACAGCCGGACAGCGAGCCAGACGAGAACCATGCTCAGCAGAAGCATGCCTATGCAGAGCGCGCCGCATGTGATGATACGCGTTCTTTGACTCTGGGGTCCCGAGGGTTTCGCCTCTTCGCTCATCGCCGCCTCTCCAAGACGCTGGTATTTTACAGCATCACTGGCACCATTGGGAGGTCATTTGCCCGCAGCATTCTCGGAAGCTTCTGCCCGGCCGCAAAGAGCTCGCGTGACAGCTTCGAGGCCCAGTCAGCACTGTTGGACAGCCTGCGTCTGGAACGCGCTTCGGCCCACTTGCGTGACGATTGCCCGGAAAGTAAACTGCTCGCTGCTCGGCTCGAAGGCCGTGTGACCGGCGAGACTGTGTCGCTGCTGGAGCAGCCTGTAAGGAACATCATGATGGTGAGGCCGACAAATCTGAAACAGTTCCTGCTTCATGAGGACCACTGGGTGCGGGACTTCGTGGCGGCTTACTTCTCGGATTCATGGTCCCGGGACCAGGACCTCATGCGTCTCGTCCTGAAGGCCTGTGAAGCGTACGGCGAGGACGAGAACTCGTACGTGCTGGCTCGGGCCTCGCGCTTCGCGCTGGCGAGCGACTCTCTGCTCGGGGTCTTGGAACGGCTGACGAAGACGAAGAGCCAGAAGATTGCCTTCCACCTCAATAAGATCGTCAGCCGTGCACCGGTTCAGCTGCTTCTTGCGCACGAGACCGACATTCTCGATACCCCTATTGATCTTTGCAGAAATAATGGAAAGGCGCTCTCGGTTTCGGTATAATCTTGGGCATGAGACCCCAGGGAACCGC
>JAUWZH010000155.1 GCA_030615435.1 Candidatus Brocadiaceae bacterium
CATTTGAGCGGGATCTTGTCCATGGCTGCGCCGGCGTTGTCTTCAGGCGGGTTGCATTCTACAGGCGCGTATCCCTCCCTGAAGTTCGTCCCCGCGAACGGCCGGGAGACTCGACTGCCACAGATCGCGTTTCGTGTACAATAACTCCTTGCCGGTTCATTTGCAAGGATTTTGTTGCTCTCGGCGTGCCAGGCCCGGAGGGGGCATGGGATCAGCTAGGACGCACGATGAGCTTCAGCCGAATGGAGGCCAGCACAAGCAGCACGCCAGAGCTGATCAGCAGGAAGTAGAGGTTCGGCCGCCAGAGATTGAAGCTTTCCTGCAGGTGTGTGAGGGCGATCTCACTCAGCATGGTCACAACCGGATTCACCACGAACAGAGCCTGCAGAAAGGTCCGGGAGAAGCTCTCCGGGGCCAGAAGGCCGATCAGGCTCAACACGGAGGTCAGCACCACCACCATGTAGGTGGCGGCGATACTGGTGGAGGTTTTCCGTAAGGCCGAACTGAAGAAGATCCCTGCGGCGCAGATGAACAGCAGCGTTGCAACCAGGGTGATGGCGCTGCGGGCGATCCCCGGCACCAGGGACCGATCTATGTAGCCGAGGGCCAGATAGGGAGGAAGGGTGGCCAGCACGAGTATGGTGAGGGGTATGATGACGGATTGAAACTTGCCGCTGATGATTTTCATGCTCGTGAGCTTGGTGAGCCGCAGCAGGTCGAAGCGCCCGCTCTCGATCTCACTGGAGATCACCGGGGCGCTGAAAATAGGGGTGACGAACAGCACCAGCGCCATCTGGAAACTCACCGTGAGGGTGGCGATGATCTGTGGGGCGTGAAGATGCGTGCTGAAAGCGGCGAGCAAAACCAGCACGAGCGACACGAAAACGCACCCGTATACCCCCCGCACGAGGTAGACGAAGCGACCGAAGAGCATCGTGCGCAACTCCTTTATCAGGACGGTGTTGAAAAGCCGTCCAATCATCCTGCGGCGGCCCCGCGGGTTGAACAGATAGAAGGGCCATTTGGTAAGGCGCCGGCTGAGGGCCTCCTCAATGACTTGCTCGCGGCGAGGCCGAGGGTCGGGGCACTTTCGCAGGTAAAAGAACAGGAACAGAATCATCCCCGCACTCAGCAGGGCGCTGGCCACGGCGAATATCACGTAGGCGCTCGGCATGGCCGCTGTCCAAGGGCTCACGCCCAGCAGGTCGGGCTGCACCAAGCCGGTCATGGCGATGAAGGGACTCAAGGACCACATGTGGTGCAGGAAACTCTTCGTGCCCTCCTCGACCTTCCCCATGAGCAGGAGCGGCGGGAGCACCACCACGACGCTGAGCACCACGATGAAGATGTAGGTGTAGATCACCGACAGATAGGTCTTGTGGCACAGGGCACTTACGGTGAGGCCGATCGTTCCGAACAGCAGGGCAGTGAGAACCAGTATCAGGTAGAACCAGCCCACCGAGACTGCACTGATTCCGCCGAGCACCAGACAGATGCTGACTACGGGAATGCTCGACAGAACGACGAACATCAAGAAACTGAGCGAGCCGGTGATCTTGCCCCAGACAATGGAGAAGGGGCTCATTAGGGTGCCATAAAGGAGGTCAAAGGTGTTGCGCTCCCTCTCCATCGTGAAGGCGGGGCTTGTGAAGGCCGGCGCAAACAGCACGACCAGCACGACCAGGCTTATGCCGAGGACGGTGAAAAGATGGTGTGCGCTTTGAGAGCTCAGGGAGTATACGCGTTCCTGTGGCCACAATATCCAGGTGATAAGGAAACAGGCGCCCAGGAACAACAGTTGCAGAATGGCGGCGCGCTTCTTTCTCAGGGTCATCTTGAGGTCTTTGAACATCAGGGGAGGCAGAAGCTGATCCCAGAGGATCATCCGGACGCTGCTCCGGTCCGGGTTCGGCCCCATCTCAGACCTCCTTGATCCCTCAGAAGAAGCATACCCGGGCTGTGCGCTCACTTGCTCCGGGCCGTCAACGCTATGAAGGCATCTTCCAGGCTGATGGGCACTTCCTGGAACCCCACCACCTTGAAGCCCTTCTGCACGAGGAAGGCCAGCATCTCGGAGAGCTCGGCCTCGCTAGCGTTCCACTCGAACCGCACGCCGTTGTCCAGTTGCGTAACGGTGCCGATGCCGGAGGGACGGTCAGTCTTGCGCAGCAGCTCAGCGACCCCTTCCGCATCGTCGAGCAGGCGGATTTCCACCATGCGGTTCTGGCGAATGCTGCTCATCACCTCCTGTATGGGGCCGCTGGCGAGCAGGATGCCCTGGTCCAGGATCCCCACGGTGTCGCAAATGGCGGCCAACTCGGCCAGGATGTGACTGGAAACCAAGATGGTCTTGCCCATCTCGCCGAGTTTGCGAAGGAGATTTTTCGTCTCTACGCGCGCCCTGGGGTCCAGGCCGCTGAGTGGCTCGTCGAGGAGCAGCACGCTCGGGTCGTGAATGAGCATGCGGGCGATGCCCACGCGCTGTTTCATGCCGCGGCTGAGGGCCTCGACGAACTTGTCTCGCATGTAAGAGCTGCCGGTGGCGTCCAGCACCTCTTCGATGCGCTTTCGCCGCTCTCTGCGCCTTATCTTGAAGGCCGCCCCGAAGAAGTCCAGGTACTCGTAAACGCGCATGCCTTCGTAAACCCCGAAGAAGTCCGGCAGGTAACCGATCAGCTCTTTTACCCGCTGTGGATTGTGGGTGATTTCGATATCGTCAATGTAGCCGTGCCCTTCGGTAGGTCTCATCAGGGCCGCAAGCATGCGAATCGTAGTGGTCGGGCCCGCGCCGTTCGGACCGATAGAGCCGAAAATCTCGCCCTTCTCGATTTCGACATTCAGGGCTTTGAGGGCGCAGAAATCGCCGTAGTACTTCGTCAAGTTCTCCGTTCTGATCATGTTCCTATCACCTATGCCTCCGAGGCAAGCGACGATGGCTCCTGATTCGCCGCCTCAGCACGCAGCCCCTTCTTATCTGGCAATTCCCCTCAGGGCCACCGATGCTTCCCTGAGGCTCCAGCCGGGCGGCTGCTTCGCCGGCCCGGCGGACTCTCGTTCGACCGGGATCACCTCGAGTTCAAGAACCAGGGCGCGCTTTGCCGTGTGCTGGAAACGGCGGGCCCCTTCGATGAGTATTGATTCTCGCCCGGCCGGGTTCTCCCACCTTGCGAGCTCGATCGCCCCTCCGGCCTGCTGATCCCGTCCGCGCACTACAAGCGTGTAGCCGGGGGCCCGGGCAGAGATGTGCAGTTCGGCCTCGGAGACCTCCACGTTGGAGGCGAATTCAGGAAGGTAGAAATGCAGCTCGGCCCGCGTGGGCATGGCAGTGGCAACGAGCGAAGAGAGGCCGAAAGTGCCGAAGCTGCCGACGGGCCGCAGAGCAGCAGTACAGAAGGCCCGCGGGATATGAACCGCCGTGCCCGCCGTAGCGGGCCGGACCAGTACTTCCACGCACAGCACGCTGATGCTGCGGCGCGTCACGTCCTTCCCCCTGACGCCTAGGAGCTCTTCGCAGGCAAACCCCCTGTCCGCCCAGCCAAGCATGAAGAGCCTCTGTGCCCACGGCGCGAAGACGTGCTCCTGGTCCGTCTTGAACAGGTTTGTGATTATGAGCTTTCGGGTCCGCGACCGCGAGCCCAACACGGCTTCTGCAGTGAAATCCGCCTTGCTCTTGACGTTATCGTCGGAAAATCTCACCCGCACGCTCTGGCCCGGTGACAGATCTCCGACCAGATAGGGGTAGGAGTTGACCGCACACAGGCAGTTCCTCAACTCCATCGGGGTGTTGTTGGTAATGGTGCCCGAAATGCCGCCCTCGCCGAGCTGCAAATCGGCAACGACACTTCCCCCGAGGTCCAGGATCGAATCCACGACGTAGCGGGGAAAATCCCCGCCGGAGATTCGCAGATTCGTCAGGCGCAGAACCGGGCCGACCTCGAGGAATTCCCTGGAAACCTTTCCTCCTTCCCTTGCCCCGTGAGTGTTCGCAGTGAACAGGGTGTTCGGGCATGTGGCCACCAGTTCGCCCTTCAGATTCTTCTCTGTGTGGATGCCGAGGACCGCGCTCTTGAACGCTCGGGAAGAGGCGCTGCTGGTGGAGAGGACGGCTATCTCGTTGAGGGAAAGGCCGACCTTCTTGCGGTAAGAAACGCCCACCCGATAGGCGATCACTGCAATGACGAGGCCGACTGGAATAATCACGGCCCACGCCACTTCGGAGCGGCCCCTCCAGCGCGTCACCAAGAGCGAGAGCACGACGATAATGGAAAAAATCCCCAGAGTGATGACCACGAACGACGGTGGTGCCACCTCTGCTCCCGCCACGTCGTCGAGCATCTCCGGCCCCTTGTCGGCCAGCCCGCTCTGCGAGAAGGGCTTCAGTCGCTCGTGGCTGCGCAGTACCCGGGCCAGCAGGGGCCCCCTCTGTTTCCACTGGTCGAGTGCGGAGCCCGGGAAGGCGAAGAAGTATATCGCCCCCATCCCCATCCTTCTCCTCACGACCATCGGCAACTCGCCGCTGCGCAGAATTGTCTCTCCCTGCCTCACCTCCACCTCAAGCACGTCCCCGTAGTCCTTCAGCGGCACCTCCCAGCGGTTCAGACTGTCCTGGAGGGTGAGGTGATTCTGCTTCCTCGAACCGAAAACGCGCACCGGCAGCAACTTCTCCACGCGCGAGCCCTTCAGGGATTCGATGTCCGTCCCGGGGAAGAAAAGCAGCACGCCCCCGCTCTCCAGCCAGGCGACAAGCGCATCCACCTGGCTGGGGCGCCACTGTTCGTGGTCCAGGGGGCCCATCGCCACCACGCTCATGCTGTCGAGTCCGGCCCACCGGTCGGGAAAGTCGGGCAGGCGAGTGCTAGCTGTGGATGTGAGCCGAACTGCGCCCCCTCCCACCCCGGGCTTCCGCTGGTGTGCCTCCCGCTCAGTGACATACAGCTTCAGTCTGGGCAGTACGCCCCGATCGTCAATCGTCAGTATCAGCAGGCGCTGCCACGGCAGGGGGTACGACAATTCGGTGCTGCTGGCCACCTCGCCGCCTGCCAGGTTCAACAGTTTCAGCGGATAGGATTTCTGCGGCCCGAGCTGCGCGGGAAACCAGGCCAATCGTCTGCAACGCGCCGGCAGGTAGACTCTCTTCACGTAATTGACCTCGTGCAGGCCCTTGCGAACAGACAGCACGACGTCCAGCTTTGTCGGTTCGTCGCCGCTGTTCTCCAAATCCACCAGGACCATTGACCACTGCTCGCGGGTGTAGACTTTGGAGAGCGTGCTCGCGTCAAGGACATTCACGGAGGGGTCGGCCGCCGCCTCGCAACACAGCGCCAGGCCAAACACCAGCGCCAGGATTTGCCCCGACAGGCCCTTCATACTACGCCGCCTTTCGCGAAAGTAACGCCTTTACTTATAGCGCGGGGTGCCTGCCTTGTCAAAAGGCCCCGCGGGGGTCGTTTTCGTTTGCAACGGCCGCTGGCGGATGTAGAATAGCCTCTCGCGCAGGATCGTCTTCCTCGGCCTTATCCCGGAAGGGGCGATTGAGATGCCAGCGGACCAGAGCGCGGAACAGGCCCGACAGAGGGCTCTTGAGAGGACTCTGATGCAGATTGAGAAGCAGTACGGCAAGGGGACCATACAGACCCTTGGTGAGAGCCGGGCCAGGCTCGGGGTGGCGTTCATCCCGACCGGCTCGCTCGCCCTCGACATTGCGCTCGGCATTGGCGGGGTGCCCCGGGGGCGCGTGGTGGAGATCTACGGACCGGAGGCATCGGGCAAGACCACACTGGCCCTGCAGATCGTGGCCAATGCCCAGAAGGCGGGGGGCATAGCGGCCTTTGTGGATGCCGAACACGCCCTCGATCCGGACTATGCGTGCACGCTCGGGGTGGACATGGAGAGCCTGCTCATCCACCAGCCGGACTCTGCCGAGCAAGCCCTGGACGTGGTGGAGGCGCTCGTACACAGCAACGCCCTGGAGGTGATCGTCGTGGACTCGGTGGCGGCGCTGGCGCCCCGCGAAGAGCTGGCGGGCGAGATGGGCGACCAGACGATCGGGCTGCAGGCACGGCTGATGTCCCGGGCGCTGCGCAAGCTCTCCGGTGGCATCGCGAAGTCGCGCACGACGGTCCTGTTCATCAATCAGATCCGGATGAAAATAGGCGTGATGTTCGGCTCTCCCGAGACCACTCCGGGCGGTCGCGCCCTCAAGTTCTACAGCGCCGTGCGGATCGAGATCCGACGCATCGGCAGTATCAAAGACGGCGAGGAGACCATCGGCAACCGCTGCCGCCTGAAGGTGGCCAAGAACAAAGTGGCGCCCCCTTTCAAGCGCTGCGAGGTGGACCTGCTGTTCCGCTGCGGCATCTCCAGAGAGGGCGAC
>JAUWZH010000323.1 GCA_030615435.1 Candidatus Brocadiaceae bacterium
CTGCCCCTTTGCGGTCACCTCGATGATCCTTGCTGGGCCGGCTGGCCCCGCTCAGGTTCAGGCGCCCACCGTCGGGGGTCTGACACCCATGCCTCGATCAAGACATCCCGGCCAACCAGCCGGACGTTCGTCCGGCCCTGCCAGTCACCCTCTCCCCCGCCAAGGAGCGCTGCCGAACCGACGAAGGGAACGGCGGCACTGATGCTCTCCACGCCCCTGCCGCCGACAGCCGTAACGGCTTCCGATCCGCCGATGACGAACGGCGCGACGAAGACCATCACCCTGTCCACATGCCCCTCGTCGAAGAAGCTGCCCAGGACTTCCCGTCCCCCTTCGACCAGGACGCTGGAGGCATCCCGTCGTGCAAGGGCCTCCAGCAAGCTCCCCACGTCCACCCGGCCCGCTCGCCTCTTGTTGCCCGGCAGGGAAAGCAGCGTGCAGCCCGCCTCGCGCAGAGTTTCCAGGCCTTCCGGGGGCTTCTCCTCGGGATATGCCACGAGAACAGGCACTTGGCGGGCCGTGCGCACAAGCTGCAACGTGACGGGCGGCACGTGGCGGCCGCACAGCACTACTCGCGCGGCAGTGCGGCGCGGCTCGCCCTGCCGACAGGTCAACAGCGGATCGTCCCGCCGCGCCGTGGCGCTCCCCACCACGATCGCGTCCACCCGGCCCCTCAGCTCGTGCACAATTCCGCGTGACTCTGCGCAGCTTATCCACCGGGAGGCGCCGGTGCGAGTGGCGATCTTGCCGTCGGCGCTCATGGCCCACTTGGCGATGACCAGGGGCAGTCCCACGGCGCTCTTCTTGAAAAAGGGGGCATTCAGCACCGCCGCCTCGTCCTGGCACAGGCCCACCCGGGTTTCGATGCCGGACCTCGCGAGGATATCCAGCCCCCTCTCGGCCAGGGTCGCGGCGGTTGCTTTCGAGGCCAGGTCCCCGTGCCGCCTCCAGAGGGGATCGAGGGTCGCAATGACCACACGCTGCAAGCCCGCCGCCGCTACGGCAGGAGCACACGGGGGCGTCTTGCCGTAATGAGCGCACGGCTCCAGTGTTACGTAGAGGGTGCCCCCCGCAGGGTCGCCTCCGGCCGAACGGGCGGCCCCCAGCGCGGCGATCTCGGCATGAGGCCCCCCAAACCTCTCGTGGTAGCCCTCCCCAATGACGCGGCCGTCCTTTACGATAACAGCGCCCACCATCGGATTGGGCTCCACGCGGCCCTGCCCCCTGGCGGCGAGCCGCAGGGCCCTCTCCATGTAACGGCGATCCTCGGAGCTGTATTCCACGATCGGCCACCGGTCAGAGACTGCTGAGGAAACCCGTCCCCACACGGAGCCGATTATAGACTGCCGGAGTGTTTGATTCAAAACGGGTTGAAGGCTACAATGCGAGACGTGCATTCGGGATGTTTGTCCCGGGCCGATGAGTCGAGGTTGCCAGCAGGAGACCGAAAACCGGCATGCGCAGGAAAGCCAGGCGCGGACAACCCGGATACGAGTTCGAGGCGGGCGCGGTGGAGCTCGACGGGCAGATCGAAGAACTCCGGGAAGAGACCGATCAGGAAGAGCAAGAGAAGGAGCATTTTGCCGCAAGGATCGAAGCGCTGGAAGAGCAGCGGGACCGGCTCCTGGCAGAAATCGTAGAGAATCTCACCCCCTATCAGCATGTGAAGCTCGCGCGCCATCCCTTGCGCCCGCAGTCCGCCGACTACATCCCTCAGGTTTTTGACGACTTCATCGAACTGCACGGGGACCGGCGATTCGGCGACGACAAGGCGATCATTACGGGCCTGGCCCGCCTGGAAGGGCACCGAGTGGTGCTCATCGCACAGCAGAAAGGCCGGGACACCCACGAGAAGCTGGAGCGTAATTTCGGGATGCCGAACCCGGAGGGCTACCGGAAGGCGCTGGCCAAGATGGCCCTGGCCGAGAAGTTCGCGCTGCCGGTGGTCAGCTTCATTGACACCCCCGGCGCCGCCCCTGCCGTCGAGGCAGAAGAACGGGGTCAGGGAATGGCAATTGCGGAGAACATCTGCCGCATGAGCGGGCTGAGGACCCCGATAGTGATCCTGGTCACCGGTGAGGGCTGCAGCGGGGGCGCGCTGGGGATCGGCGTCGGGGACAGGTTCGCCATGCTGGAGAACGCCTACTACTCCGTCATTTCGCCCGAAGGCTGCGCGGCCATCCTGTGGAGAGACTCTGAGAAGGCCGACCAGGCCGCAGCGTCCTTGAAGTTGACTGCCGGGGACATGCTTGAGCTCGGCGTCGTTGACGAAATCATCGAGGAGCCACTGGGCGGCGCCCACCGCGACCCGAAGCAAACCGCAGCCAACATCAGGGCCTACCTGAAGGCCAAACTGGAGGAGCTGCGCGCAATCCCCATCGAGCAGCTTCTCGAAGAGCGCTATCAGCGTTACCGCACCCTCGGAACTCACGCCCGCACCTGAGAGGTCTCGCGGGCCGTTCTCCGCCGGAATTGAGGCCGGAGCATCCGGGATCAGCGCAACCCCCATTCAACTCATCCCGAAGGACCGCTCCATCCGGGCCCTCAACCCCTGAGTGCGCGGACCAGCAGGAACGGCGCCCTGAGCGGCAAGAAAACGAACTTGAAGAACACCTTCGCGCCCCGAACGATATAGGGCCAGTCCAGCAGCACGGGACTGGCGATAAAGACGCTGGAATAGGTGCCCACCGCCACCCCTACGATCAACGTGAAGGCGACTCCCTGCAGGGCGGGCCCTCCCATGAAGTAGAGCACTACGACCACCATCAACGTGCTCAGCGAGGT
>JAUWZH010000220.1 GCA_030615435.1 Candidatus Brocadiaceae bacterium
CTCGCCCCCGTCGTGCCGGTACGTAAGGTTTTCACAGTAGGAATGTGGCCGAGCGCGCCGGATGTGGACGACACCGGCCTGTCGGCTCATCTGACCCGCCTGCGGCCGCTCCGGCGCGAGAAGCCGCTTGACATGTCCCTGCTTCCCCCCCTATCCTGTGCCCTCAATTCGGCTTGGGATGCGCTGCCTTACTTTTCGGGAGGCTGGATGAGCACGGAACATGACCTCTTCGAGATGTCTCAGAGGCAGTTCGACGAGGCCGCAGAGAGACTGGGGTTGGAGCCTCCCCTTCGTCAGCTTCTCAGGTGGCCTTTGCGCGAGCTGTGCGTGATGCTGCCGGTCAAGATGGACAGCGGCAGCACGGAGATATTCCGGGGATTCCGCGTGCAGTACAACGACGCGAGGGGGCCGTGCAAGGGCGGAATCCGCTTCCACCCCCAGGAGACCATCGAGGTCGTCCGCGCCCTGGCTGCCTGGATGACCTGGAAGACGGCAGTGGTGGATATTCCGCTCGGCGGCGGCAAGGGCGGCGTGATATGCAACCCCAAGGAGCTGAGCCGCGGCGAGCTTGAGAGATTGAGCCGGGCTTACGTGCGGCAGGTCGGTCGCATCTTCGGAGAGGGGCTCGACATTCCGGCCCCCGACGTCTATACCAACCCGCAGGTGATGGCGTGGATGCTGGACGAGTATGAGACGATGCACGGGGGTCGGCACGAACCCAGGATGATCACGGGCAAGCCGGTGGCGCTCGGCGGTTCACTGGGCCGCCTGGACGCCACGGCGCGGGGGGGATGCTGCGTGGTGCGGGAGGCCGCCAGGACCCTTGGCATGAAGACCGAAGGGGCCAGGATCGCAATCCAGGGCTTTGGCAACGCTGGGCAGTACGCCGCGCTGCTCGGCGAGAGGCTGCTGGGATGCAGGGTCATTGCGGTCAGCGACAGCACCGGAGGCGTGATGAACGATGACGGCATGGCGGCCGAGGCCCTCGTCAGGCACAAGCTGGAGACGGGGAGGGTGGAGGGTTTCCCGGGGGCCGATCCCATCGGCAACGCGGAGCTGCTGGAGCTGCCCGTGGACATCCTGTTTCCGGCTGCCCTGGAGAACGTCATCACCGTTGAGAACGCGCCGCGCATCAAGGCCCGAATATCGTGCGAACTCGCCAACGGTCCACAGACCCCCGAGGCGGACGAAATCCTGCACGCCAACGGCGTGCTGTTCATCCCGGACTTTTTGGCGAATGCCGGGGGCGTGACGGCCTCTTACTTCGAGATGGTGCAGAACGCCAGTAATTACTACTGGAGCGCCGAACGCGCCAACGAGGAACTGGAGCGCAAGATGGTGCGGGCGTTCCACGAGGTCCAGGAGTGCGCCGCGCGCGAGAAGGTTCACATGCGGCTGGCCGCTTACATGGTCGCCGTCGGGCGCGTTGCCGAGGCGGTGTGTTTGAGGGGGTGGGTTTGAGGCGCGCCTGGCTGCGGCCCGGCAAGATGTTACTCGCGGCATTGCAGTGGCCGCACGTGCTGCGTTTGGGGCGGCGTGCCTCATCTCTTCGAAGGCGTGCGAGCCTCGGGGGCAATCACGAGGGAACGTGACTGATGTCAGGCCTTGCCGGCCAGCACGGGGATGTGCTGCTGGTGGGCAATCCCATCAGCGGGCGGGGAAAGGTCGCCCGACACCTGGACGGCGTTGCGGAGGCCGTGCGGGCGTTGGGACTCGACGTCCGGGTGCTGGAGAGTTCGGGGCCCGGCGATGCCCGGGAGGCGGCACGGAACTTCAGCGGCGGCGTCATCCTGTCCTTCGGCGGTGACGGGACCTTCAACGAGGTGCTTAACGGGGCCGACCTCGACCGTTGCTTACTGGGGATCATTCCGGCGGGTGCGGGAAATGTCTTCGCCAAAGAACTGGACGTGCCGGGAAATCCCCTGGGGGCCGTGGGAGCCCTGGCCGCGGGAAAGACCGCCCGCCTCGACCTCGGCGTCTGCAACGGTCGCCGCTTCATCTCGATGGTGGGCGCCGGCATGGACGCTCATATCGTGAGGACCATCCACCGAGCCCGAAGGGGCCATCTGACGCAGTGGCACTACGTTCCGGCCATGCTTCGGCAGGTGTTCCTCTGCACCCGGTGGGCCATCCAGGTCGAGGTGGACGGCGGGCTTTTCCTCGAAGACGCCGACGTAGTGTGCGTGGGCAACGCCCACAGCTATGGGGGCCCTGTCGAGTTGACCCCCATGGCCACGCCTACCGACGGGCTGCTGGACGTGATGGCCTTGCGCAGCAGGAACGCGGGCGACATGCTGGGGCCGGGGCTCGCGAGTCTGCTGCGCTCCCTGCACGCCTTCCCCGGCGCCTGCTATGGGCGTGGCCGGGTGGTGCGGCTCTCCTCCACGCGTGACGACGTCCCGTGGCAGGTGGACGGCGATGCCGGCGGCCGACTCCCGGCGGAACTCACCTGCGAGCCGGCCCGCGTCCGGATGCTCGTGCCCCGCGGTTTCCGTGGTCTCGCCATGAGGGGCCGCTCCTGGGCGTAGGAGACCTCGCCGTCTCTGACGGCCCTGTCGTGCAGCGCCGATGTCACGTGCAGGCTGCGCGGGTCCCATTCCTCGGATAATTGACGGAAAACAGCCACCGTGTTATTGTGCCCGCCTGAGAAAGAGTGCGCAATCCAGCGATGGAGGAGGAGCGGGCGATGAGAACGGTGCGATTGGGGATCATCGGATGCGGCCTGATTGGGCGCGAGTTCGCCAGTGCGACGGCAAGGTGGAGTCACCTGACGGAGATGAACGTGCGACCCGAAATCGTCGCCGTCTGCCGCAGACACCCGGAGTTGCTGAAGTGGTACACCGACAACTTCGACTCCATCGAGCTCGCGACCGACGACCACCGCGAACTCCTCGCCTGCGATGCCGTCGAAGCCGTCTACTGCGCCGTCCCCCACAACCTCCACGAGCAGTTCTACTGTGACACCATCGAGGCCGGCAAGCACCTGCTGGGCGAGAAGCCCTTCGGCATTGACAAACCCGCCAACGACGCCATCCTGTCGTGCATTCGCGAGCACCCTGAGGTCTTCGTGCGGTGCAGCTCGCAGATGCCCTTCTGCCCCGCCGTCCAGCGCATCGGCGACATGATCGAGGCCGGCGCCTTCGGCCGCATCATCGAGGTCAACACCGGCTTTCTGCATTCGAGCGATCTGAACCCCGACAAACCCATCAACTGGAAGCGCACGATCGCCATCAACGGCGAATACGGCTGCATGGGCGACCTCGGCATGCATGCCTGTCACGTGCCGTTCCGCGCAGGATGGAGGCCGCTGAACGTGCGTGCCTGCCTGTCCAACATCATGAAGGTGCGCCCCGACGGCGAGGGGAACAGCGTTCCGTGCGAGACGTGGGACAACGCCGTCCTGTTGTGCGAGTGTGTGGACGGGCAGACGGGCGAGACCTTCCCGTGGACGATGAAGACGCAGCGCATCGCCCCCGGAGAGATGAACACGTGGTATCTGGAAATCCTCGGCACAAGGGCCTCCGCCAGGTTCAGCCTGAAGAACCCGCGGCTGTTGGAGGTGATGGAATACGGGGGCGGAGAGCAGGCCTGGCAGAAGATTGACATGGGTTACCAGACGGCCTTCAAGGCTATCACGGGTGGCATTTTCGAGTTCGGATTCCCGGACGCCATACTGCAAATGTGGGCGGGGTTCCTCTACGAGCTTGCGAACGCACGGCCGCTGAAGAAGTTCGCCGGATGCGTTACCCCCGAGGAGACGGCCCTGAGCCACCGCCTGTTCACCGCCGCCCTCGAGTCGCAGGAGACCTGCACCACCGTGGCGCTGCCGGAGGCGTAACCGCGACCGCCTTGCGCGGAGACCCCGGAAGCCGGCGCGGCGCACGCGCGTGCGTTCGCCCAGATTTCTTGACACGAAGCGCTCGCTGGCCGTACGATACCTGCGCGATAACGGGATATCGAGACATAGTTGCAACCCAGCCTTCGCAGCCGAAGTCGCCGACGCTCCAAAGCTATGGCGACGGAGCGCTGCTTCGGCGGAGTAGGCCATGCTTGACATCAACCTCGTACGAGAGAAGCCGGAAGAAATCAAGGAGGGCTTGCGCAAGGTCGGCGCAGACCCGGGGCTGATTGACCGGGTGCTGGAACTCGACCGAAAGTGGCGGGGCAAAGTCGCAGAGTCAGAAGAACTGAAGGCCGAGAAAGGCCGCCAGTCCAAGCGGGCAAGAGGCAAACATGAGCACGTGCACGTGCATTTGCGCACGATGGGACAGGCGATAAAGAGGCTGGATGCTGATGCGGCGGCATTGCGCGAAGAGCTTGACGACCTCATGCTTCAGATCCCCAACGTCCCTCATCCCGACGCCCCCGTCGGGGCCGACGAGAGCGAGAACGTGCTGGTCCGCTCCGAGGGAAAGAAGCCCGAGTTCGACTTCAAGCCGAAACCTCACTGGGAACTCGGCGAGGCCCTCGGCATCCTGGACTTCGGGCGGGGCGTGAAGATGAGCGGCTCGCGCTTCTACGTCCTGATGCGAGAAGGTGCCCGCCTCCAGCGCGCCCTGATCGCCTGGATGCTGGACCTGCACGTGACCAGGCATGGATACACCGAGGTCTACCCGCCGTTTGTGGTGAGCGAGAAGTGCCTCATCGGGACGGGCAACCTGCCGAAGTTCGCCGACAATCTCTACCACGACGTGGAGGACGACCTCTGGCTCATCCCGACCGCCGAGGTGCCTCTGACCAACCTGCACCGCGAGGAAATCCTGCCCGCGGACGAACTGCCGAAGCACTACGTAGCCTACACACCGTGCTTCCGGCGGG
>JAUWZH010000066.1 GCA_030615435.1 Candidatus Brocadiaceae bacterium
CCGGTGTAACGAGAGCTTCCCCTGGCCCAGCCGGGCGGATATGTGTCCTCGTTCGCCGGTCTGGTCCTGTTCAGCGCCCGAGGCTCAAGATAGTGGGTGCAGTGCTGCGATGGCCCTGGTCGGGACACGCAGATGACCTATCCAGGGTCGCCGATTGCTGACCAGATCCAGAGGTTACTTGCAGGCCAATATGGTCTCACCGATGAGGGGGTGGATTTCATCGTTAGCTATGATATCAAGTACCGCGTGGGGCAGGAATCGGCAGAGGACAGCGAAGAATGAGCGACATCGGGCTCGAACAACTTTCCGTTTGGCTTCAAGCGAAGGAAGGGGAACACCTTGAGTTCAAAGAGGCCAAGAAGAACTACCACTCCGAGACACTCGCGAAGTACTGTGCCGCGCTCGCGAATGAGGGTGGGGGCAAGTTCATCCTAGGCGTGACAGACAGAATGCCCCGCCAGGTTGTGGGCACCAAGGCCTTCAGCAACATTGAACGGACCAAGAGGGGGTTGGTTGACAGGCTCCACCTTCGGATTGACGCCGAGGAGATAGTGCATCCGCAAGGCCGGGTTCTCGTGTTTCACGTGCCGGCGCGCCCATTGGGTATGGCGATTCCGCTATATGGTGCGTACTGGATGCGGAGCGGCGACACTCTGGCACCGATGACACCGGACATGCTGAAGCGGATTTTTGACGAGGCTGGCCCGGACTTCTCTGCGGAGGTCTGCCCTCCTGCCACCCTCGCTGATCTCGTGCCGGGTGCAGTCGAAGATTTCCGGGCTCGCTGGCTGGCCAAGTCCGGGAACGAGAATCTGAGAGAGCTTTCTGATGAACAATTGCTGCGCGATGCCGAGCTGGTGGAGGACGGCTGCCTCACCTATGCGGCGCTGGTTCTGTTCGGGAATCGCTCCGCGCTCGGCAAGTATCTTTCTCAGGCCGAGGTTGTCCTGGAGTACCGCTCGTCTGAAGTTTCCGGTCCCGCGCAGAAGCGCTGGGACTTCAGGGAGGGTTTCTTCTGCTACTATGATGATCTCTGGAGGCGAATCAACGAGCGGAACGACCTTCAGCACTTCCGCGATGGTCTCTTTGTCTGGGACGTTCCAACGTTCAACGAGGCGGTGCTCAGGGAGAGCGTCCTCAACGCGGTGAGCCACAGGGACTATCGGCTCGCTGGTTCGGTCTTCATCAGCCAGTATCCTCGCAGAATACAGATTGTGAGCCCCGGGGGACTTCCGCCCGGGATCACGCCGCAGAACATCCTTTCGCGCCAATGCCCCAGAAACCGGAGGATCGCGGAAGCGTTCGCGAAATGTGGGCTTGTCGAACGCGCCGGGCAGGGCATGAACCGCATTGTAGAGGAGTGCATTCGCGAGAGCAAAGCTCCTCCAGATTTCGCAGCGACAGACGACTACCAGGTCTCCCTGACCTTCAAATGCACTGTCAGCGATCCGCGCTTTCTTCGTTTCCTTGAGCATGTCGGTAGCCAGCGACTTGCCACGTTCAATACGAAGGATTTCCTCGTGGTTGACATGGTTTATCGCGGAGCGCGAGTTCCACAGGAATTCAGGCACACTGCTTTGCTTCTCGTTGAGCAGGGCATCGTGGAACGCCTCGGCCGCGGGCGTGGGGTAAAGTACATCCTATCACGAAGGTTTCACGACTTCCTTGGCGAGAGGGGGACTTATACAAGGAAAAAGGGGCTGGACCGCGCCACCAACAAGGAGCTCCTGCTCAAGCACATCAGGGAGAATCGCAGGAAGGGTTCTCAGGTTGCTGAGTTGCAGCAGGTGCTGCCGGACGTGCCGAGAGGGACGATAAAGTCGCTCCTGGCGCAATTGAGAATGGAAAATCTGGTCACCTGTGTTGGCCGTACGAAGGGCGCTCGCTGGTATCCGGTTGAGCAGAAGGAGCAAGGTGGCAACCACGTTTAGTTGCGCCGCAAATAGCCAATTATTTGGCCAAACCGGCCAATTAGAAGAAGAAATCATGGCGTATCTTGTGCTGGCGCAAGGACTTGCAATTTGTCCAAAAACGACGGAAATAGGCCCTTCGAGGCAAAACGAGTCGTGGCATGGATATGCTGCGCATAACCCCCAAATGGCCCGCATCCTTGGAAGATGCGAAAAGGCGGGGCTTTGGCCCGTGTAAGGTGTGTAAGCCACCGCGATAGCCCCCGCACATGCCCCCTGAGTTCCCCATTTTTTCGCTAACAACTTTCCCCGCAAAGCAGCCGAGAAGGACCTAAATCAGCCAGGAGCCAGAGACGCGGACAGTGCGTTATGTGCTTGTATGGTAGGGAGTTAGGGCATGTGGGGCGGAAGCCTGATTCTGCCTTACAAGCAAGAGGTTCCGGGTTCGAGTCCCGGTCCGCCCACCATTCGCCCCCACCGCAAGGCCGTTGCTCAGCCCTCAGGCGCCCGACGTGCCCCCCTGTCGGCCCGACTGCCCCTCGTCGCCCTCTGAGCGCGACCGCACCTCCGAGAGCCGCCGGGTCATGCTCCTGGCCACCTCGCCCTCGAAGTAAACCGTCTGCGTGGGGAACGCAATCGAGAGGCCCATCCGGCTCAGCGCCCGCATCACCGCCAGGTTGATGCGCTCCTTGGTCTCCAGATGCTCTGCGAGGCTCACCCCTATCGTGTAGTAGTAGAGGAGGATGTCCAGGCTGGAGCCACCGAAGTCCGTGAAACGGATGACGATGAACTCCTTGTCCACCCCCTCGTCATTCTCGACGATCTGACGTATGGCGGCCACGGCCTGCTCCATTTCCTCCGCGCTGGTCTCGTAGGTCACGCCGACGGTCTGCATCACTCGTCGCTTGGGCATCTTCGACCAGTTGTCAATGATGGCGTTCGCCATGGTCTTGTTGGGGATGGAAACCTGGCTAGCAGGCCAGGTGCGCAGGCGGGTGGAGCGGAAACCGATCTGCTCGACAATGCCTTCGGTCTCGCCCACCTTTATCCAGTCCCCCACCGTGTAAGGACGGTCCAGGAAGATGACGACCGAGCCGAAGAAGTTCCCCAGCGTATCCTGCAAGGCGAGTGCCACCGCCAGTCCTCCGATGCCCAGCCCCGCTATGAGGGTCGAGACTTTGTAACCGAGCAACTGCACCGTCCACAGCGCGCACAGCACCCCGACGGTCATCTTCAGGGCTTTGCGAATGACCGGAACCAGTTCGTCGTCGAGCCGGGACTCCGTGCGCCGGGCGAGCTGCTCCAGGTACTCCATGGCCACGTCCACAACGCGGAACAGGAACCACACGAGGACGATCGCCAGCAAGACCTTCAACGCGCCGAATGCGAACCCCTCAACGTTAGGTTCCGTCGGCAGTGACAGGATGGAAAATGCGCCCGACAGAGCGACGAGCAGAAAGCACCAGCCGAGCGGCTTGCCCGCGGCCCTGGCCAACAGAGCATCGAACCTGAAGCGGGTTCTTTCCAGGAAAGGAATGACCTTCTTTCCCATGAGGAAGTCGAATACCTGTTTGCAAACCAGCCCCAGGAGGATAAGAGCGAAGGCGCCGAGCATCTGCCAGACGGCGAAGCCGAAGAACTGCTGCTCTGCCCACCAGGGCAGCTCGCGCAGAAACGCGAACGACGAACTGAAGCGTCCGGGCTCGGCGTGCGAAACCTGCTGCGCCGCACAACCCCCCGCCGCCAGGGGCAGAACCGCCCACAGGGCCGGCCACGCAAGGTGGGCCGACCGGCGAGGCTTTCGCAGGCGTCCTCGCCCGTGCGCAGAGCCTTCTGCGCCCCCGCGCCCGTGGAGACCATATCTTCCTTTTTCAGGTATCAGCAATCTTGTCTGCCGCCTCCCTGCGGCGCACCTGCCGACCACAAGCTACCGTACGCGCCGGGAACATTGTAGGGACAAATCCGTGGAACTGAAAGGCATTTCTGAGCGACAACCCCCAAAGCGTAGCCGGGATAGCCCGCAGGCGCACGGACCTCTCCTCCCGGGGCAGGCTGGACGCCCCCGGACAGCCCGCCAGGCCGGGGAGAAACGCGAGGACGGCCACCCGTGAGGCGACCGCAGACCCGGTTTCGTTTGCAGAGGAGCCGCCCTCTTGCCTCGAATACCTCCCTTCCAGCAGGGCCTCCGCGAGGATGTGTCCCCGCATGGCCTTTTCCAGGCGTTTCTTGGAAGAGCCGGGGGTCAGGTCCAGCGCCGCATCGAGAGCATAGAGCTTGAAACGGTAGCTGTGTGTGCCCCTCGGGGGGCAGGGGCCGCCGTATCCCAAGTTTCCGAAACCGTTCCGTCCCACAACGCCCTTCGGCTCTTTGCCTTCCGGAACGGCAGTGGTGTCCGCCGGGATGTTCCAGACGATCCAGTGGTCGAAGGTCCCCTCGGGGGCGTCCGGATCGTCCATGACAAGGGCGAGAGATTCCGCTTCCTGCGGCACGCCCGTTATCTGGAGCGGGGGCGAAATGTCGTCCCCGTCACAGGTGTAAAGCGCGGGTATCCTCCCGCCGTTCTCGAACGCAGAACTCTTCAGTTCCATTGCACCCTCCTTTTCCCTTGCTCCGGGCTCGGATTCCGGGCCCTCTGACCCACAGCCGGCGAGCAGACCGGCCACGAGAACCGACGATACGGCGATGAGTATGCCTCGCATCGAAGGACCCCCTTTCTCCAAAGGACAGAACGGCGAACGCGCTGGAGAGCGACGAATGAGGAGAAGAGCCGCCGACCGAGCGGCGAAGTCCGGGCGCTCCCATCTCGCCGTTTCTCCTTCCCGTTCACTCAGACGCGCTCTTCTTTCACCACAGAGAGGACGTCGGACATGCGAGCCCTCGCCAGGCAGATCGAGGAGTCCGCCGCCCCGTAATAGGTCCACAACACCCCGCTGCGCACAAAGCCGCCGCAGGTGAAGATCACGTTCGGGGCGTCACCGGCGCGTTCGTAATGCTCCTGGGGGTTCAACAGCCAGCGGCGGGCGCGAGCGATCACCCGACGAGGCTCCTCCAGGTCAAGCAGGACCGCGCCGATGCGATACAACGGCCTTCCTGCAATCGCTTTGACGCCGTGGTAGATGAGCAGCCAGCCCTCCTCCGTCTCAATCGGAGGCAAGCCGGCTCCGACGCGCAACCCGTCCCACCAGGGTCCGGAGCGCACCGGCAGAAGCATCTCCGATTTGCCCCAGAACATCAGGTCCGGAGAAAACGAATCCCATATGCTTCCTCCGCCCGCCGAAGGGCGATGAAGGATGGCAAAAAGGCCGTCGAATGTGCGGGGGAACAGGGCGGCGTTCTTATCGTCCGGTGGAAAGACCAGGCCGATGCGTTCGACACTGCTGAAGTCGGTCGTCTTCGCCAGGGCAACCCCTGGGCCCTGGTCGGAGTAGGCGGTATAGGCCAGCACCCAACTCTTCAGCTCCTCCACCCACGTGATGCGGCAATCTTCGACCCCGTTGGATTCGTGAGGGCTGCCCTGGGCCGGATGAAGCAGCGCGCGGTCTTCGATCCTCCAGTCGGTCACGCCGTCCTTGCTGCGTGCCACGATGAGGTGGGAGCGACCCGAGCAGCTTTCCACCCGCAGCAGCAACAACACTTCGTCCCCCAGGTCGGCCACCCCTGCGTTGAAGACCGTATTGGCCAGATACGGCATATCTGCGGCTGTTATCAGGGGATTCTGCTCAGAGCGCAGGAAAACCTCTTTCATCTCCACGTCCTTTCTTGCTGTTTTGGAAATTGCCGGCGGGACGCGGCACTGAACTGACACGCCCCCCGACCTCCGCAACGCGAGGCATGGCACAGGCAATTCCGGGAAACCTTCACGCTTCCGCTTCCTTGGCGATGAGTGCAATGGCACAGTCGGTCAGGATGTCGCCGGCCTCTGGAGCAAGCCTGCTGGTGGGCCCGAACGTGGTCTCGTATCCTCCCCGGCGAAACGCCTCCCGGTGTGGCACATATCCTACCATGCCGTTGGCGTGGCCGACCACAAGCGCGTGGACCGGATAGGCTTCTTCCTTTATGCGCAGCCCGTGCTCCACGAAGTACTCCGCCGGGATGCCGACGTAGGCGTGCCTGTCCAGGAAGATGGCCTGCACCTCCGCAGGCTGCGTGCCCATCCTTCGGATGCGCTCGAGGAGCTCGGGCATGTAGCGGTCGTAGGCGCCGGAGTCCACGAATCGCTGGGCGCCGCGCGCGGTGCCTTTGATCTCCTCGTCTGTTATCCGGCGGAACGGAAGCTGCACGGTTGCAGAGCGGCAGCCCAGCTCGGCCTCGTCCTGCCACTCGATCTCCTCCAGGAGCTTGCCGACGTCGTTGGCCAGAGCCCTGCCCACCTGTTCCTTGGTGTGGGACGCTCCGGTGGCCGGGTCGGCGTGGTACATGTTCCCCGAGGCGCCGTTCAGAAAAAGGGTTACGGGACACCCACGACGCCGAGCCTCCTGCGCAAGAACGCCCGGGAACCCGGCGGACAGAACCGGCTCGTCCGCGTGGTGCGCGGGGTGACAGGCGAAGTTGACGATCGCCCCGAGCATCTGCCCGTCCTTGCTGCGGGCCGCCAGCAGCGCGACCTCCGGATCCATCGGGCCCTCGAAGCAAAGGGCCTGCGGGTCGGTGAACTTGCCGTGGGTCCGGGTCGTTCCGTCGCGCATGACGACGCGGCGGTTGCGGCTGACATCGAACTCGAAGCAGCTCCCGAACCCTATCTCGGCCTCCTGCAAGCTCTCCAGCGCCCGCCCGAACATCGAAACGACCTTCGTGACAAGCGTCTCGACGTATTCCTCGTCGCGCCTCACGTCGCCGAGATTCGCCACCGCCGGGCCCGCATGGTTGTGGGTGGCGGCAACCATGATGCTCGCTCCGGGGAAGCCGTATTCACGCTCGACCCTGCGGCGGATGTCCATCGTCGTGGTCCAGCGCACGCTGAGCGTGTCCAGTTGGACGAAGGAGACCCTGTCGTTGCCGGACTCAATGACGGCGGCTCTCGCGAAAAGGGGGTCCAGCACCCGCTCGGAAACGATGTCAATGAGCAAGCCGATCTTGCGCGTGCCCAGGGGCGGAGTAATCTCGACTTCGGCGAACCCGGCCTTCAGGGACATGGGAAAAGGTCCTCACGCGGGCTGTTCAAGCTCATCTATGTTCTCCATCACCTTGCGAATGCCCGCAGCCGTCAGTTCCGCCACCTCGGGGCCGTTCGGCGAACGCAGCGGCGTGCCTATCCCGACGTGTGAATCGGCGTGCTTCTGAGCGGCTGGATACTGCTCGGGCGAGTAGTCCACCCTGCCGGCGTGCGGGCAATCCCACGGGCAGCCCTTCCCGTAGCCGTTCTTGGCCTGGAAGACGGTCATCGCCGGGAGGATGTACCTCTGCCACACTATGACGTCCGCGCCCTCTGCCTTCATCGCCTCCAGTATCTTGTCGCGGAAAGCGCACGCGTCCCCGGCGTGTCCCAGCGCCTCCATGTCGAAGCGAATCGTATAGTTGTACCAGTTGTGATCGCATCCCTCCGGCTCGGTCGGCAGAATCAGGTTGGGCACGCCCTGAAGACATTCGCCCAGGCGCTGTGCGTTCGCCTTCATCGCGGCGAGGTAGCGGTCGAGCTTGGTGAGCTGCGCCCTGGCGAATGCGGCGCTCAGCTCGTTGTTGCGGTACATCCAGCCGAGGGCATAGACGTGATAGTCCCGGTCCTCCAGCGGGGTGCGGGTCTCCCCGAAGGACCAGAGCGACTTGGCTTTTTCCAGCATCTCCTCGTCGTCCGTCACAAACATGCCGCCTTCGCCGCCGCAGAGGCACTTGTTCTGGTTCAGGCTGAACGCGGCGCAGTGGCCCAACGTGCCGACCTTCTTGCCCTGGAAACGCGCGCCGTGTGCCTGGCACGCATCTTCGATCACCTTCAAACCGTGTTTGTCCGCGATGGCCATGACCTTTTCCATGTCCACCGGCAGGCCGTGCAGGTGAACCGGGATGATGGCCTTGGTGCGCGGCGTGACGGCGGCTTCGATCCTGTCCACGTCCATGTTCATGGTGTCGAAGTCAATGTCTACGAACACCGGGACGCAGTTGTGATGCAGCACGCAGGTGACCGATGATGACCAGGAATACGCCGTGACGATGACCTCGTCCCCGGCCCCGCAGTCGCAGGCCACCAGGCCCATGTGCAGGGCTGCCGTGCCGGAGTTCGTCGTGATGGCGCACTTGTTGCCGTTCCACGCGGCGAACTCTTCCTGGAGCGCCTCGCAGTTGTGAGCGAACGTGTGGCAATCCTCTTCGAGGGAAGCGAGGACCATCTTGCGGTCCACCTCGTCAACCGGAGGCCATGGCTTGACGGTGCCCTCGGGGACGGCCCTCGGCCCGCCCTTGATCGCGAGCTTCTCCTTCATGGGCCTTTTTCTCCTTCCCGCAAGCAAAGCCGCCCGCGGTCCCTCGGAACCCACCGGGCGCTGATCCCTCCTTTCGCTTCCGTTCGGGCTTCGAGGGCACTTACTCATCAGAAGTCTATCAGCAACATGTCGGTCAGTTCGAGCGGCATCGTAACGACGATGTCGCCGTCCAGGAACCGCACCCGGAGCTTGCCCCGTTCGACGCTGCGCACCGCGACCGGCCTGCTCACGTCCCTGATCCTGACCGTGAGCCTCTCTATCGGCTTGCCGGTGTAATTCATCAGGGGTACCGCCATGCGCCGAGGAGGGCCCGCAGTATCAATGACGGTTGCCTCCACGAGCTGCACGCTGCAGGTGACCGGCGGCTCGAAGTCCTCCGGCAGGAAGTCGTCCACGAGGGCCTTCCGCAGGTCCGCGTCCATCTCCGTCGGAAGGAAGTGCGTGAAAGAATCGTCCGTGGCGCCGCGGTCCGGCGGACGCAGCGGCAGGGCGCTCTTGAGGTAGGCCTGCCCGGGAAAGAAACCGAACAGCACTGCTCTGCCCTTGCCGTGCTCTTTTTCGATGACGGCCGGCGAACCGCCCCGGTAGATGCCGATCACCTTCCCATCGGCGGGGACGAGGGTCTGCTTCCAGACCATCACGCCGGTGCTCAGCTTCTCGGTCCTCGCTCTCCAGCCCACCGTATCGAAGGGCTCGTAGGGGGGCAGGTCCTGTTTGGACAGGAAGGGCTTGTCCGGCTCCATGATGTACTTCAGGAGGTCGGGATCGGTGGCCAGGCTCTGCTCCCCGACGCCGTACAGTGCGTTCGCCTCGGGATTGGGTTCGTTGAACTCATTCAGGAACCCGCCCCCACAGAGAGCCACGAGCGTCCCGCCCTTTCTCACCCAATCCGTGAGCGCCTTGACCGCGTTGGAGTGCAGCCACTGCTGGGTGACGTAGATGAGCCTGTAATCCTCCGCCAGGCCCTCGATGACGTCGTCCTCGCTCAGGAAATCCACAGGCACCTGCGCGTGCCGGAGCGCGTAGTAGATGGCCTTGCGCTCGTTGTTGTGCATGGCGAAGGTGGAATTGCGCACGCCGGTCATGATCTCGTCCACGCTCGAGAGCAGAAGCCCCACCTTCGCCTCTCGCACGTGGCCGTCCACGACGTAGTCCTCAAAGATGCCGACCTGGCGGGTGCAGTCGTATATCGCCCTCCACATGGCCAGGTCGTCGGTGGCGACGTAGTTCTCGGTGGCGCCCACGGCCAGCGGCGATGCGCAGAAGTAGCCGATGATCTTCACCCCATGCGCGATGCACGTGTAGAAGGAGAGGCGGAAGTCCCGTGGCGTGTTGCCGGGGCTGTGGGGCATAACGTACATGTAGATGGGCATGTCGTGGTATTTGGCCCCGGCGCGAAGGCCGGAGGTGAGATAGCCCATCACCTGGATACTGAACTCCGGGATCTGCCACACATAGTCCTCGCTGCCGGGCATGCTGAGGGCCTTCAGCTTGAAGGGTCGCACGTAATCTATGTCCGTGACGAGGTAGTTGGCATGGGGGGAGTAATTGGTCCAGGTGAGCGCGCCGTGGCGGGCGTATTCGGCGGTGCCGACGGCGTAGTGCTTCAACCCCGTCTCCTTCGCGCATATCTGGGAGTAGTAATAGAGGGGGTCATTCCTGTCGGTGGTGTATTTCACCGGGCCCTCATATCGGACGCCTTTCTGCTGAAGCCAGGCGCTGAACTCCTCCTCGCTCGGTTCGAAGGGCGGCAGGTGCACCTCGTCGCCGTAGCTTACGATATAGATGTCCTCGAGGTCCTGCTGCTTGATGTACTCCAGACTCGGGTCGGGCCAGTGAACGAGGGCGCGCTTGTTCCCCTTCTGGCCGACCCCGGTATTGTCGCCGAGCGTCAGGGCGAGCTCCCGCCCCTCTGGATGCTGCAGGCCGCTGCCGAAGCACATGATGCCGTAGATCAGGAAGCGCTCCGGCCTGGAGCCTTTCTCGGGGAACTTCTTCACCTCGCTGAGGAGCCACTTGAGGGCCTCGGTCTGCGTGCGGATCTTCGGCAGCCAGTAGCGCTCCTGGAGGATCTTTTCGAGCCCGCGATTGGGCGCAACGCACCCCGGCATCTCGAAGAGGGTGGTGCCCGAGACGGTTACCTTGCGGACGGTTTTCAGGCCGCCCCTGCCGTCTGGAATGGCGAACTCGACGCCCATCTCAACCGGCGCCGTGAACTTCCAGTGGTAGTTGTTGAGGGCGTCGAGCGCCTGGCCCACCGGCACCCAGCCCGAGGTCTCACCCGGACGGAGGTGCTCCTCCTCGGGGGGATTCTCGAACTTCTCCGCGTCGAGCCGGGGGGCGAGGAGCTTCGGCTCCACGGCATCGGACCTCGGCCCAGCCATCGCGTAGTCCGTGGGGCTCTGCACATAGCCGGTTCTCAGCACCTTCGTGCTCGGCCAGTCGCGCACGTGCACGTGGTAGGGCGAATGCTGGCCGACGAAATTCGGGGCGACCACCGGCACAACGGGAGCCTCTGCGTCGGCGGGCACGCTGAAGCGCGCGTAGAGGTCGCCGTCCTGC
>JAUWZH010000109.1 GCA_030615435.1 Candidatus Brocadiaceae bacterium
CTGTAAGAGTCGGCGCCGTAGGAGAACACCACCGCTTCTGCCGTCAGCGGCGTCCCGTCGTGGAACCGGACGCCCTCGCGCAGGCGGAACTCCCACCTCTTCCCGTCTGCCGAGCTCGACCAGGACTCCGCCAGCCCGGGCGCGACCTCCAGGTCGGGAGTGAGCCTCACGAGGGTCTCGTAGACCTGCGACCATACGAACCGCGCGTCGCCGCCGGGAAACTCCCGGCTGGACCACTCCTCGACGTCCGTGGCGATGCCCACGATAAGCTCATTGCCGCCGGCACGCGTTTCGCCCCTGCCGCAGCCCGCTCCGCCCAGCACGACGAGCCACAGCAGGGCGAACACCATTGAACTCTTTACAACGCGCATAACGCCCTCCCCCTTCAGCATCGGAACCAGAGGTCAAGTAGGCAGCTCACGCTACTCGACCGTGTAAGTGGGGTCCCAGTATTTTCGCCACACGCTTTCTGGGACTGTAGTTATGTCGGTCCCTGGCGGCACGGGCACGGGACTGCCGGTCTGGTCCGCCTCCAGCGTGTCACTGTGGTATTGGTCAGGAAGCATCCACTCCACGTGCCCCTCCGCAAAGAGCACGTTCGAGCCGTTGTCGTGGACCCGGCAGACCGCCCAGTAACACAGCGCCGCGCAGCCAGGCCCGTAGGGCGGCGGAGCAGTGCCGTCGGCGTAATAAAAGCCCGTCTGACCAATCGGCGGACCCGCCGCACACTGGTCCCATTCGGCCGTCACAATCTTCGTGGCCGCGCCCTTCACCGCGTGAACCCTGAAGTTTGCAATGCCTACAACCGGACCACCGGAATAGCGCGCCGGATCTATGCGGGCCGAGACACATCCGACGTTGTAGCCGTGCCCGAGATGCCAGGGCAAATCCGGCCTCGAGGGGCATTTGAATGCGTAGTGCGTGGACAGGTATGTTTCGAGGTTCGTCTTCCAGAAGTGTCCAGGCGGGTAGAATCCATCCCAGTCGTTGTTGTAGAACGAGAATGCGAGCCCCTGCTGGTGCAGGTTGTTCTTGCAGACGCACTCCCGGGCTTCCTGTCTCGCCCTCACCAAAGCGGGCATCAAGAAAGCCAGCAGTATGGTTACGATTGCGATCACCACGAGCACCTCGATGAGCGTGAAGGCGCCCCGGCAGCGACTCTTCCGCGTGCAGCAGTCCAACATCACAGAACCCCTTTCCTTGCCGGACCCTTGCGGTTGGAGGCCGACCACGAGTCAGTCGTTCGTGCCACCTTCACAGATGTCGTGCTACCCCATAGCAACAATAAAAGAGCTGAATATCACGAAATCTTCAATAGTGTAACGACCGCCGCCGCCCCTGTCAAATACCCGGGGCGGATTCCGGCAGGCCCGGGGGCGGCCCGGCAGATGAGCGGGCCGTGGTCCTGTTGAAATGGCGGCGCCGCCCTCTTACCATGGCCGTCTCAAATGCGCAGTTCTCTCGAGTAAAGGCAAGGAGGAGCCCATGAAGTCCTACCGGAAGGAGCTCTGGTTCAAGACCCGCACCCGGCGCGCCTTCACCAACATCACCGCGCAGGTGGAGCAGTGCCTGGCCAAGAGCGGCATTGTCGAAGGTCTGGCGCTCATCAACGCCATGCACATCACGGCCAGCGTGTTCATCAACGACGACGAGGGCGGGCTGCACTCCGACTTTGAGCAGTGGCTGGAGAAGCTGGCACCGGAGAAGCCGTACTCCCGGTACGCGCACAACGGCGTGGAGGACAACGCCGACGCCCACCTCAAACGGAGCGTCATGGGCCGGGAGGTGATAGTGGCCGTCACGAACGCCCGGCTGGACTTCGGGCCGTGGGAACAGATATTCTACGGAGAGTTCGACGGAAGGCGTCGCAAAAGGGTCCTGGTGAAGATAATCGGAGAGTGAGGGGCGGCTCCACGGGCCTGTCGAGGAGCTCTTCCAGGACCGGGCGCTCAATCCATGCAAGGGCTTGCAGATCCGAGGACGCAGTGGGGATCGGCGCCGGCGCTGCGGATCTCTTCGGGCGCAGCGATGCCGGTGGTCTGCAGCTTGCGGACCGTCACCGAGGCGGCGATGTTGGCCTCCAGCCACTCGCGGCGGACGCGGGCCACCATCAGCTTCGAGACCCTGCGGATACTGCGTGTCGCGGCAAAACGTAAGAAACATCCTTGAATCTGTAAGACCCGTGCACCGTGCTCGGCTCTGCACCGTCTATCGGTTCACTCGTTAGCCTTCAACCACGCTATCAGTAACCTTGTGTCAACCCGAGGCGATTTGAGGCGGTTGACACTCAGGTACGCTATGAACTTCTCGCCTTTGAATATCCGCGGCGGCTTGCTGGCAAGCTCGTTGAAAGGCGAGAGCGCCGAGATCTTGCTGCCGTACTTCCCGAGCTCGTTGAAAATCGATTTACTGCTCAGCTCACTTCCGTAGGGTCCCAACTCGTTCATAATAGAGTTTCTGGTGAGCGGGCTTGTGCTAATGACCCCAAGGAACTGCCCATCATCGGCAATGATCTGAGCTCCCTCAAGCAAACTGAAGTCGATAACGCTTGACGTCTCACGGGGCACTCCTCGTGCAATGTGCTTTTGGATCACTATGACTTCCTGTTGGAGCTTTCCTAGGCGCTGTTCGAGCACTTCAACTCGTTGGCTGAGCGCTTTGAACTCTTGCTCCGTCACTTGCTGAGCTGCCCCAATCAGAACGCCGCAGAACACGATCAGCCCTGCCACATGCATGAGACGCCATGCTTTCATAGTGCACCTCCTACTCCGGGTCTGTACCCACGAAGAACGGAAGGCGGACGGTGTCGACACTCGGGACCATTAGGTCGTACTCACGCTCCGGTGCAAGTCCGGCCTTTTCTGCCACAACCATGAGCACTTCGGCGCCGAAGTCCTGAAACCAGTTTGGTACTCGGATAGCTACCTCATCAATCATTTTGCGCATCGCTCGTGCAGCATCTGTATCGAATGCCTTCAGCATCCCCTGGGCCGCGATATGTTCGCTGAAGGTATAGAGGCAGTTCCCTCTACTCGGTGCGACCAGCATCGACAAAGCATCTTTCTGTCCGAGTGCGGCGAGCTCCCGCCGAATCACACAAACATCATAATGGAATGCTTGTTCATTGCGGACCTTCTTTACCGAGCAATCTGATCGTCCGAAGTAATTCTTCAGTTTCGCGAGGGCTAACTTTCCCGTTGCGCTAAGACAGCGGTCGTACTCTTTGGAAAGCGCGGAACCGAAGTACGAAGTGTGCACTACGTCCCAGCCCTCCCACAGCTTTCCCGCGAGCTCGCGCAGAAAGAAGAATCCCTGAATGCGTTGCACCGTCTTTTCAGGTTGTTCCGTATCCTGCAGAGCGTTGCCTGCAAAGATTGCGCACTTGGCGAGGATGTTTATCTCGTTCAACAAGCGGGTCAGGCGCACCAGGAAGACTTGTTCTTCTTCTGGTAGTCGTCGAAGTGTCGATGCGGGGAACGTGACCTTCAGGATTTTCATGTGGCCTCCAGGGGCAGAGACAAGAAGATTAACTTCTCTTTCATTATACACGAAATGTTGCCAGCTCGGGGGACTGAGCGCTCTGGGGTCAAGTTTCGCCATCCGTTACTTCCAGACCGTCTGGCGCCATGCCACCATCCTGCAGCGTGCGGTTTAGCCACGCCCCGTAGTGCACCGTTGACGGGCGCTTCGCGCTGGACAATGCGATATCGGTGGCCGCGGCCCGTCACAAGAGGATCGGTGGGCCCGTCGCCGGCCACGTTCGGAGAGAGGCGACACGGGGCCTGGGCTCGCGCCCCGGAAGACCGAACTCGTTGATACGTTTCTTGATGCAGCATAGAATGGCGCCCCGGAATGTATTGGTGTCAGGGGCATCAGCCCGAGAAAGGTGCGAACCAAAATGAAAGATCTTGATGCGCTGCTGGGACTTGTGGAGAAGCACCCCGTCAGGAAGGTTGCGGTGGCTGTGGCCGAGGACCCGTCGGTCATCCAGGCGGCCTCTGAGGCGCACAGCAAGGGCATAGCCGAGGCCGTGCTCGTGGGCGACGAGCGCGAGATGCGTCGCCAGGCCGACTCGGTCGGAGTATCCCTGGATGAGTTCCGCATACTGAACGAGGCGGACCCGCTCAAATCCCTGGCGGCGGCGGTCACGCTGGTCTCTTCCGGGGAGGCGGAGATACTGATGAAGGGCTACATCCACACCGACGATTTCCTGAGGGGAGTATTGAACAAGGACTACGGCCTGCGCACGGGCTCGATCATGAGCCACGTGTACGTGGTGGAAGTCCGCCAACAGAACAAGCTTGTCTTCATCACGGACAGCGCCATGAACATCGCGCCCACGCTGGAGCAGAAGGCGGCGATCCTGCTCAACGCCGTGCACGTGGCGAGTATCTTCGGGGTAACGAAACCCAAGGTCGCCGTGCTCGCCGCCGTCGAGCTCATCAACCCGGCCATGCCGGCCACCGTGGAGGCCGCGGCGCTGGCCAAGATGGCGGACCGCAGCCAGTACGTGCCGGAGTGCATCGTTGACGGGCCCTTCGCGCTGGACAATGCGATATCGGTGGCCGCGGCCCGTCACAAGAAGATCGGTGGGCCCGTCGCCGGGGTGGCGGACATCCTGCTGGTGCCGAGCATTGAGGCCGGCAACATGCTGACGAAGTCGCTGGTCTACTACGGGGGATGCAGGCTTGTCGGCCTGCTGGTCGGCGCGAAGGCGCCGGTCGTCCTCACCAGCCGCGCCGACACAAAGGAGTCGAAGATGCTTTCGATGGCCGGGGCGGCCTTGATGGTCAACGTGCAGCGTGCGCTTCAGTTGAAGATCGGGAGAGTGCACTACTGACGGGGCCCGGCAATCGGCAGGAACGCCGCCCAGACCTTCTGCACCGGGAAAGGCCACGGGGGGATGAAGCACACCAACTCCCGGAACCCCCGGCCCCGGCCGAAGGCGCTAAGCGCCGAGCAATCCGGCCACCGTTTCCTGCAAAGCATCCGGATCAACGGGCTTCTCCACGTAAGCGTTCGGCTCTTCCCCGAGGTACTCGCCCATGTCTCTGGCCGAGAAGTGGATTCCGGTGCGATCGCCGACCCCCGTGAGCATCACGACGGGGACGGCTTTCAATTCGGGGTCTTTGCGCATGTCGGCGAATACGCTGAAGCCGTCCTTCTTCGGCATCTGAATGTCGAGGACGACCAGGTCCGGCTTCTCAGCCCGGGCCTTTTCAAGCCCTTCGACGCCGTTGGCGGCGGCCATCACCTCATACCCGGCTTCCTCGAGGACAGTTCTCACGAACTCAACGGCGTCCGGCTCGTCATCCACTACGAGGATCCTACTTCTGGTTACCTCCGTCATGCTTTCTCCCTCTCGGCGAAAGAAAGGACTACATTGAAGCTCGTCTCCCCGTCACGGGGTCCTTGCAGCCCTGGCCTCGTGAACAGACATCGGTATGTATATGTGAAACGCCGTGCCCTTGCCGACCTCGGACTCGACCTCGACACGTCCCTTGTGTTCTTCAACCGCTTTCTTGACGAGCGCCAGACCAAGGCCCGTGCCACGGCTGCCCTTGGTGGTGAAGAGCGGCTCGAAGAGGTGTTCTCTCACGTCCTCCGGTATGCCCTGTCCGTTGTCCTCAACGCTGATGCGGCACTGTTCGTTCGCCTCATCCATAGCGGCGATCACGCGCACACGGCCGCCGTCGGGACACGCCTCGACCGCATTGGTCAGCAGGTTCAACACGACTCGTTTCATGGCGGTGGGGTCAATGTTGCATTCAGGCACCTCCCCCTCAACCGTCAGGGAGGTTTCAACGTCCCTTTGTGCTGCCGACTCCTGGACCATTAGCACCGTATCGCTGAGGAGCTTGCCGATGTCCGTCGGCTCCCGACTCAGATTCTCTTTGCGGCAATAGGCGAGCATGTCCTTCACGAGCTCGAACATGAAGTCCGTGTTGCGCTTCACCATCTCCCAGCCCTTGCTCGTCTTCTCGGTGTCTTGCCTCCGGACGCCGAGATCGAGGATGTAGGCTCCTCCCTTCAGGCCGTTGATTACGTTCTTGATGCAATGGGCAAGGCTGGCGATCGTCTGCCCCACGGCAGCCAGGCGCTGCTGAACGACGAGCTCCTGGTGCAGCCGGGCGTTCTCTGCGGCGATCGCCACCGGTCCCGCGACGGCGGCCAGAAGATGCAGGTCATCCATGCTGAAGGGGTGCCCTGCACTTGCCGTGTCCACCTGGATCGCGCCCAACGCCCTGTCGCCGGTCAGCAGCGGGCTGCACATTATGGAGCGCAGGTTCTGCCCGACGATGCTCACGGCCCCACTCAGCCGCGAGTCCGACTCCACGTCCCTCGCCAGAACGGCTCTCCCTTCGGTGGTTGCGATCTTCAGAAGCGTTCGCGATATCCCCACACTCGCCTGCCCGGACCGGCTCTCGCACAGGCGCAAGTCCTTTCCGCTCTCGCCGAGGCCCAAGAGCGTGGCGTGTGCATGTTCAGCCTGCGGGAAAACCCGCAGCAATTGTTCCAGAATCCGTTTCGTCAACTCCTCGATCTCAAGCGCCCCGCACGCCGATTCGGCGACCTCCTGCACGACTTTCAGATGAGACTTCAGCTTTCTGAGCGTCGTCGAGTCCTCCGGCTCGCCCGCGTCCGTCGGCGGCCGTCTGACATCCATAGTGCTGAGCACCGTGGCTTCGGTCTCCTCCGGGCCGAGGTCGGGCACGCCGGGCGTGAAACCCCCACCTTCCACGAACGTCAACTCACAGTCCCCAAAGGCGATCCTGTCCCCGGCGGAAAGACGCGCCCTCGATATCCTGCGGCCGTTGACGAAGGTGCCGTTCGGAGTTTGCAGGTCCTCGATGAAGCAACCATCCGCGCACACGAGCACCCTCGCATGCCGCCTGGAGACCCGCGCCTGTGGCAACGTCACATCACATTCTTCGGAACGGCCTATGAGGACCTCGCCATCAAGCGCAAACTCGCGACCCTTCAGCTCCCCCGAAATGACGACCAGTTTTGCCACCGCCTCC
Organism: Candidatus Brocadiaceae bacterium; assembly: GCA_030615435.1. Lineage (GTDB taxonomy): Bacteria > Planctomycetota > Brocadiia > SM23-32 > SM23-32 > JAUWZH01. The sequence continues at coordinate 7,023 of JAUWZH010000109.1, forward strand.
TCACCTCTCCTCGTGTTGTGCCCGTGGGGAACGCCTCAGAACCGTGGACCGACAGATGAGAGTCAACCTCCGCAACCGCCGGCACGGACGAACGAGACGACATAAGCTCCGGGTATTTATAGCACCTGTTCAACCGAAGTCAAACGTGCTAAGTCAGTTTGCCTGGACATGGTACCCACCCGGCGGGGGAAAGCTCCCCTGACTGACCGTGAGTTTCTGTTGTGCGAAGGCCGCAGGCACCGCTATAATGCAATCCGCCCGCACGGGCAGTGGAGGCTGATTGGAGCAGGGGGTGCCGCGTTCGCCGGGCTGCGCATCAGCCCGCACACCAAGACACAAGCACGCGGGCGCGCCTGAGCGAAGCGACAGAACGTGCGGGAGGTCAAGGCGACCTTACCCGAGGTCTCACGTAACGCCTGAGAGGATGGGCAATGAACGGCGAAGAAAGCAGACTGGGTGAGCTTCTCGTCCAGGACAATATCCTCACCCAAGCGCAGCTCAACCACGCGCTCCAGATACAAAAGGAACAGGAAGACCGCCAGAGGCTGGGCCAGATACTGGTGGAGTTGGGCTACCTCTCGCGCAGAAGGCTGCGCCGCGCGATCAAACGATACGGCAAGCACGTTCTGTTTGGAGAGATCCTGGTCGAGGACGGCACGATCTCGACTGAGCAGTTGGAACAGGCGCTTGTGGAGCAGCCGGCCGAAGGGAAGTCCGTGGGGCAAATCCTGGTCAACAAGGGGCTGCTCGACGAAGACCAGGTGGCTCAGGCCCTCGCCGAGCAGCTCGACATCCCCTACATGATTCCGCAGCCCCGGCTGGTTGATATGAAGCTTTTCAACCGGCTGCCGGAGCGCTTCATGCAGCTCAACTCCGTTATCCCGGTCTTCGAGACCGACGGCAAGGTGACGGTGTTGATGGCGGATCCCAGCGCCGTCAAGGTCATCTATGTGCTCGAGGACACCTTCGGGCGCAACCTGGAGCTGGCGATATGCGGCAAGTCGCGCATTGACACGACCATCGAGTCGCTGTTGCGCCAGAAGAGATTCGGCGCCGAGAGCGGGCCCGGCGGGGGTGCGGAACCCCGCGAGGGGGGGCTCGGAGAAAGGCTCGTGATCGAGGGCGATTCTACGCGCTACCAGCAAGGGACCAGCCATGCAATGGGCGTTTTTGACTACCTGGTCTACAACGCCGTCGAGGA
>JAUWZH010000257.1 GCA_030615435.1 Candidatus Brocadiaceae bacterium
GATCTCAATCACGCTGGCTTCGATCAGGGGGAGGTCCGGGGGAAGCACAATGACGTTGACCGGTTTACAGACGATATACTCCGCGAATGCGCCCCAGACGTACCGGCAGACGACCCGCTCGCCCGCCTTCAGCCCGACAACATTCGGGCCGACCTTGTCAATCACCCCTGTAGCCTCATGGCCGAGGCGCGCCGGACTCGACAGGAACTCCGGCTTGCGCTGCCCCCGATACGCCTCCACGTCCGAGCCGCAGATGCCGACCCACTTGATTCTCACACGGATTTCGCCCTCTCCAGGCTCCGGGATCTCCGCGTGAGCGATCCGGATGTCGTACGGCTTGTCGAGCACTGCAACCTGCTGTGCATTGGGGTGATCCGCCGAGACGAATCGCAGCTCGGCCGACTCCATCCTCGTCACCATGTTCTCACCTCCCGGCGTTGCGGGTTACCCCGTGCTCCATCAGATAGGGATGGGCGTTCTGAAGGAAGTGCAAGACTTCGCCCTTGTACTCGTATGTGCTCCATCGTCCTGCTCGCAACTGGGCACGTTCCACCGGGCTAACGGAGACCAGCACCTGATAATCAATGTTGGTCCCGCTGAGGCCTATGCCCCAATTGGATACTTTCAGATGGCTGTCGATCGCTGAGCGCATGATAGCTCCACCGACCGCCTGATTGAGGTTGTGCTCATCCTCCCAGTCGGTCTTTCCGAACTCACTTGATAGCAGATCACAATATGCGAGGTACACGTCATGCAGTACGAATTCGTCCTTCTCCAGCCGTGGCACAAAGCACAACGCGCAACCGGACTTTTCATCAACTGGCAGGGAGACAGATACCGGTGCGTTGGTTCGGGCCAAGAAGCGAAGCCGCGTGACCTGTGGCTTTCCTTCCAAAGGAACTCGCTTTCGCGCCTGACGTGGCTCGCGCGATACGCTCCGGTTCAGTCGGACATCGATGAGCAAGGTCTGTTTATCCTCTTTCGCGTTTCTCCAGACGGCATACACGCCCGCAGCTACGACAAAAGCGATGATCACTGCCGGTCCATAGTGCTTCAGTTTCATGCTCCACCTCCTGCATTTCACGCGCGTCCTGCGAGGCTGTTATTCTCGCCAGTGCGCCACCGGTCCCCCCGTCCTGGCCGGGTGTAGATCACCCCTAAACGCCCGCACCCGCACTGCCGGCACTCGGGGCTGCGTTTATCAGAACTTCTCTCGCTGTCCTTTTCCACCACCTTTCCCTTCACTGGAGTTCGGATACCTTGAGGGATGTCCACTCTGGCCTGAACCGAGATTCCCCATATAGCCCCCCCCCAAAGGGGTTCATGCTACCAAGCTTTCAGTGTACGCCGCAGCCAGGAGATTGTCAACGCTTCCTCGGACATTCCTCGTCGCGAGTGGCGCATCTTGCTCCCGCCGGAGGCGCTGGAATCAGTCGAACTGGGGACCTTGCGGCGCCGATCTGACAGATTCCGCTGCCTCAGGCGCAGGCCAGGTGCAGGATTCAGGCCGAGAAAGTGTTGACAAGCCGCTGCGTCCAGCGTACACTTAGACCCCAGCGGAATGAATCCCGTTGGTGCGGGGCCATATGGGGGATCTCGGTAAAACCCCCCGTTGGCCGAGTGCAAAGCATGATGATCAGGCGAAGCAATTCAAGATACGCAGTCACAATGCATTCTGGTTCCAGGGAGTCTCATTTTCGGCGGACAGCCCTCCGGAACCTGATACGGGGGTTTTGAGGCAGTTATTGCGGGCGGCTTCAATGAGCAACTTCTTTGTGGATTATGACGTCGCAGGAAAGCAAGAACTTGCGTGCAGGAACACGGGCAGACGGTATCTCAGTGACCATCTTCCTCTATGGATAACCTTGGAGTACGAATAGATGAGATTTGACTACATCTTCTTTGACTCCGGAGGGACGATTTACGGCCCCGGTACAGGTTCAGATCCGTCGCCAAAGCAAGTTGCGTCGCACCGCACAAGCCGTGTACATGCGTTCTTAGTGGGAATGGGTGTTGAGATCGATTCCGCGCGTCTTGAGAAGGCGATAGCCCGGCAGGAGGAGCTCTGTAAGCGAAGATTACGCAAATCATATAACCTCTTCGAACTGATGAAGGCTGTAGTGAGCAAACTGCATCTTCCGCTTGGCTCTGAAGATGCGGCATGCCTCGCTGACGTCTACGCAGGACCACGGTACGCATCGTGGCTGTTTCCTGGAACAGTGCAGGCGTTTCGGACGCTTACTAACAATGGTTATAGGCTCGGAATCATTGCCAATACACCATGGCCAGGCTTTTGCATGGACCGCGCTTTTGCCGGCGTAGGACTTCTCCCCTTTCTCAGTATCCGGATCTATTCTGGTGACATTGGCATTGAGAAACCAGACCCCGCCATTTTTCGACTTGCGGAACGAATTGGACGGCTTCAAGGGAAACGTATTCTCTATGTGGGAAATGAGTTGGAGGCTGATATTGAGGGACCAGCAGCGGTCGGATGGTCAACTGCATTTCGACGAGGAGGCCCGCCGATAACAAGAGGATCGGCAGATGTAGAATTTGACCATATCTCAGAGCTTGTTCGTTATTGCTTGGATCAATGAAAATCTGCCAAATGGCAAGAACAACACATCGGTCAGCAAAGCGCTCCAGCGGACGCGGACAAGCCGCGCCGCTGAAGCACACGTTCGATGCAATGACATCAAGGGGCAAAAAGTATGAGCAAAGATGTTTTCAGTTTTGCGTTTATCGCGGATCCTCCAATCGGATCCTGGCCGTAGAGGCCGCCTTCCCAGGGGCCGGGACTCTGGTGCGACAATAACAGCCGGCCGGCCCGGCTTACCCCCACACCGTTCAGAGTCTGGTTCGCCAGCACGTCAGGGAGCTTCACCGGCCCATGCGGCGTTGCCTTCCGGTTGTGCGGGGCAAGACTCTGACCTAAGATACGGCATCGCCGTCCCGAGGAAGAGATAGACTGCGCGCCGATCCTCACCGACCACGGCATCTTTCGTTGGGAGGAGGAGGTGCGGCGGTTGCGCTTGATTCTCCACATCCGCAATGTGCTAAGGAAGTTCGTGTCACTGCACATTTACACGCTGTGAGCGTTTCCGCTGTTGCATTGCCAGGAAAGGTCATTGCCGATGGATGAGTTGAAGAAGGTATTTGCGAATCCGCCGTCTGCATATCGCGGCAGGACGTTCTGGGGCTGGAACGGCAAGCTGGAGCCTGACGAGCTGCGCCGCCAGATCCGCGTCATGCACCGCATGGGGCTCGGGGGGTTTTTCATGCACTCGCGCGTCGGCCTCGCCACGGCCTACCTGTCCGACGAGTGGTTCGAGATGATCGAGGCGTGCATGGACGAGGCCGAGAAACTGGACATGGAGGCATGGCTCTACGACGAGGACCGCTGGCCCTCCGGCGCCGCAGGGGGCCTGGTGACGCGGGAGGAACGCTTCCGCCACCGCAACCTCATCATGGTCGCCTGCGATGCCGATGAGCTGAAGACCGATCAGCAGCCGCTCGCCGTTTTCTCCGGCCGCCTGGACGGAGTGGCGGTGCGGGAGGTGCAGCGCCTCGACGCCGTGCCGCAGGGCGCCGAGATGCCCGAAGGGGCGAAGCTGCTCGCCTTCTTCGTCGCTGCGGACGAGCCAAGCTCGTGGTACAACGACGCCACGTACCTCGACACCATGAGCCGCGAGGCGGTCCAGCGTTTCATCGAGGTGACCCACGAGGCGTATCGCAAGCAGATCGGCGAATCGTTCGGGGAGCGCGTGCCCGGGATATTCACCGACGAACCGAGCTACGGCCGCGTCATGGAGCAGGGCGAGTTCGCCGGCCTGCCGAGCTGGCCGGTCCCCTGGACCCCCGGCCTCCCCGACACCTTCCAGCAGCGCTACGGTTACGACATACTCAACCATCTGCCGGAGCTTTTCTTCGACCTTGAGGGAGAGGCGGTCTCACAGGCCCGCTGGCACTACTACGATTGTATAACCTTCCTGTTCACGGACGCCTTCGTGCGG
>JAUWZH010000065.1 GCA_030615435.1 Candidatus Brocadiaceae bacterium
GTGGTAACGTTGGGGAAGTCCAGCCCCTTCGCGATCATCTGCGTGCCCACCAGCACGCCGGCCCGGCCCGTGCGAAACTCCTTGAGGGTCAGTTCGTGCGCGCGGCGGGTCTTCATGGTGTCGCTGTCCATCCGCAGCGAAATGGTCTCGGGAAACATCTCGTGCACCGCCGCCTCCACCCTCTCGGTTCCGGTGCCGCTGAAGCGTATTTTCTCCGCCCCGCACTCGGGGCCGCAGGCAGGGGGGCGCTGCTTCAGGGAGCAGTAATGGCACTGCACGAGGTTGACGCTGCGGTGGTAGTTCATCGTGATCTCGCACCGGGGGCACTTCAGCACGTATCCGCAGCGGGGGCACTGCACGAACGGGGCGAATCCGCGGCGATTGATGAAGAGGATGACCTGGTGCCCCGAGGCGAGGCTCTCGCGCATTGACGACTCCAGGCGGTGGCTGATGACCCTCGACAGTCCGCGCCCCGCCCATTCCCGCCGCATGTCCACGATCTCGACCGGCGGCAGCGGCCAGCCCCCGATGCGTTCGGGCAGCCTTACGGAGACGTACTTGCCGGCCCGGCAGTTCTGATAGCTTTCCAGGGAGGGCGTGGCGGAGCCGAGCACGACGACGGCCTCGTCCAGCTTCGCCCGCATGATGCCCACGTCTCTGGCGTGGTAGCGGGGGGTCCCCGGGTGCTTGAAACTGTTCTCGTGCTCCTCGTCAATGACCAGCAGGGCGAGGTTCGGCACGGGGGCGAAGATGGCCGCGCGCGTCCCTATCACTACGTCCGCTTCCCCTGCGCGAATCATGCGCCAGTAGCGGAGCCGCTCGCGTTCGGTCAGCCGGCTGTGCAGGACGGCCAGGCGTCGGAACCGGCTGCGGAAATGCCGCACCGTCTGGGGAGTGAGGCTGATTTCGGGCACCAGCACGATCGCCTGCTTGCCCCGGCGCCGCGCCTCTGCTATGACCTGGAGGTAGACTTCGGTCTTGCCGCTGGAGGTCACCCCGTGCAGGAGGACAACGTGAAAGCCCCCGCGCTTCATGCGACCGGTGATCAGGTCATAGGCGCGCTGCTGCGCGGGGGTCAACTCGTAGGGCTCACGCAGCGGGGCTTTCACATCGCCGAGCGGATCCTTGCCTTCCACGGCGCGCCACTCGATCGCCAGCAGGCCCTTCTTCTCCAGTGCCCTGATAGGGGAGCTGGTGGCGACCTGCGCGGCGGCTTTCAGCTCCCGGACCGGCGCCTCCCCGCCCAGGCGGGCGAGCGTGCGCACGATCCTGCTCTGGGCCGGCGAGCGGTCGGAAATCTGTTCGGCGACTTGCTCCGCCTCCCCGGCCTCCAGCAGCAGCCTGGCGAACTGGACGCCCCTGGGCTTTCGCTCGGAGCGCACTGCCGCGGGGATGGCGGCGTGGAGCGCCCTGCCGTAGGAGCAGTGGTAATAATCGGCCATCCACCGCCCCAGCCGAAGCATCTGCTCCGTCAAGAGGGGCTCCGCGTCCAGGGAGCGGCCGATCTCGCGCAGCCTGTCCTCGGAGAGGTCGCTTTTCTCCTTCAGGCCGACACAGTAGCCCAGAGCGTCCTCTCGCCGCCCGAAGGGCACCCGCACGCGTCCGCCAACGGGGACGCGTCCGAGCAGTTGCTGAGGGATCAGGTAGTCGAAGCACCGCCTCAGCGGCGCGTTCAGGGCCACCTCGGCGATCGGAAAGCGGGCTGTCTCTGCGGCGTTGTCCATGAGGCGGTCGCGCTCGGAGGTGCGCCCAATCCCGGGGCACGCCAGTCAGCACTCTGCCCCACCAGCCTGGCCGGCGGCGGGATGCGCACGGGACAGAAGCGGAGAAGACCTTGCCGAGGCCGCTCAGGGGACGGCCACAGGAAACCTCCAAGGCAGGTCTTCGCATACGTCCTTTACGATCTTTTGCACTTGAGCGGCCTGCTGGGGAGAAAGGGCGTGGCCTGCTACGCCGCCGAGCACGCCCCCGGCAACGGCGCCGAACGCCCTGCCGGTGCTGTCCCCCCCGAGAGCCGCCCCGGCGCCCGCGCCGAGCACCGCCCCGGTCAGCGTGCTCAGAGTCCGCCCCGTCCTGCCGCTGCCGGCACCCATCCAGAGGATGCCGGCATCCTCCACGTCAATCATCTTCGCGGTCATGCTGATCTCTTCGCCGAGACTCGAGACCGTGATCACGAGGACAGCGGGCACATTGAGAATCCGGCCGGCCCGTGCCGCCTCCTCGGGGCGCGTCAGGTCGGAGCGCTGAAACTCCTGCTCCTCAAGTATCGCCTGGACCTGCAGGCGTTCGACAGGCTCGTAGCGCCTTCTCAAGAGTTCCATTGAGAAGAAGTGCGCCACGGAGTTCCTCGCCGCCTCGCTGCCGATCTCGCCGACGACCTCGATAACGGCCACCTTATCGAGCCGCCAGAAATCGTATCCGTGCTTGATGACGCTCTCACCACGGCTCGCCGCGCACCCGACCATTGCCAGCGCCACCACGCACGACACGCACCACAGCACCTTCCTGGCCATCGCAAGCTCCCTTCTTCTCGCGCGAAAACCTGTGATTCCCCGCTCTTATCTATTGTTCGCCATTGAGAGCCGAAAGTCAAGAAAGCCGCATCGGGAGGGACAAGTGGCAAGCCGGGACGTCAGCTCGAATCGGTCGCCCTTGTTCGTGGGATCAGTCCTGTCGGGCAGGATATACAGATTCCCGCTCTTGCTCGCGCCTTCGCCCCAGGCGCCGATATCCTCACTCCCCTCAAAGAGTCCCTTCGCGCATTCGACGTCGCCAGCAGCTACTGCCCGATGCAGTGCCCGCCCTCGATGCGCTCACGGCACGCTTGCGGGCAATCCACCCTCCGTGGCTCTTGATTCCGAACCGATTGTGTAAACGAAACAGTAACGCCCCTTGTGCACGGCGCCTGGGTGGGCTGTCCCCAACGTCGCCGACACGGTGTAATGCTGCCCGTCACTCCAGTATTCATAGAACCGATTCGTATGGAGGGCCACGTTTTGGGGATCGCGAGGAATGACAAACTGCGCTTCAATGCCTTGCTTGAAGAGCTCAACAAGGTCATTGTGGTCGTCCCGGAGGCGGGAAAGCTGACGGCCACGCACAATCTGAAAGTGTCGGCAGCCTGCATATTTCCTTCGCTCATGTGGGTAGTATCCCATGTTCCGCTTGAATGTCTCAGCCAGCTCCGCTATGTGCTCGATGTCTCTGATCCTCACCTGGTCGGTTGAATGCTGGTAGGCGGTCTCCAATGCAGAGCAGCCCACGGCAGACAAAACCGACACGCACATCAATGCCAGATACTTGGCTTTCATCTGCGTCTCTCCATGACTTGGCGTAATGCGCTGCATTCACTCAGATCCCACGTGTTCCCGTCCCCCGTGTTCCCGCAGAAGCCTACGGACCTGCCTGTACTGAAGCCTGGTCATGTACAAGGGAGTCCGCCCCTTATTGTCCTTCGCATTCACCTGCGCACCCGCTGAAAGCAACAGTTCCACAACGTCAGTCTCGCCGTCCGTGGCCGCCTCGTAAAGGGCCGTGTGCCCCGTGCTATCCCTTGCGTTGACCTCCACACCGTTGGCCAGCAGGAGCTCCACCACCTCCTCGAAACCCATTCTGGCCGGCTCATGCAAAGGGGTTGCCTGATATCCATTCTTCGCGTTGACGTCGCCCCCCCTTGCCAGAAGGAGTGCAACCATGTCGCTGTGTCCCTTATGTGCGGCAATATGCAGGGGAGTGTCCTTAGGCCAGGCACCGCTTCTGGCATCAATGAGCCGGGGATTCTCGTCCAACATCTTCCGCAGAAGATCCTCCTCTCCGAGCCCTGCGGCAGTGAAGATGTCGTGCTCCGCACCGGCGTCTAACAGAATTCCGGCGATGTCAACCCGGCCCCTGCTAACTGCTTCAAGGAGCGGCGTCGTCCCGTCCTCGTCCTTCGCGTTTACGTCGGCACCGGCGGCGAGCAGGAGTTTGACGCCCCCTGTCCACCCTTGATAGGACGCGGCGTGCAAAACAGTGGTTCCACCAAGATCCGTCGTTGCATGGACGTCCGCTCCACTGGCCAGAAGCGCCTCCATCACCCCGACATAATCCGCCTCTCTTGAATTACCCCATCCCGCAGCCACCATCAAAGGCGTCTCGCCCCCGTTGTCCCTGACGTCCGCATCCACACCGCGTGACAACAGCAGCTCCACGATCTCTCTACTGCCGGCCCGAGCGGCGCGGTGCAAAGCCGTATGCCCAGCCATATCATCACCTTGCCGCGGATCCGCCCCGGCGGCGAGAAGCACCTCCACCACCTCTTTATGCCCGTAAAGGGCTGCGTACATCATCGGTCTGACGCCTTGCTCAGAGCCAAGCAGAGGCCGGGGGTTCGGCGCGTCAGGATCTGCCCCTTCTGCCAGCAGCTTCTTCACTTTCTGAGCATCGCCCCTTATTGCGGCCTCGTGAAGTCCGTCCATGCAGCCGCACATTGCCAGCAGCGAAGCGACTCCCACAAGAACCATCAGCCGCCAAATCATTTTCGCTTTCCTTTCCTGTCATGCTAGAGCTCAGGTCAGACTTGCTGTGAATGGGGATGCCCAGCCGACCGCTCGCAGCCGGAGAAGACGCTTACAAGCGGAACCAGAAGCAGAACTGCCACTGGACAACGCAAGTTCTTCGTCATTGTTCTTCCCATTCAGGAACTGGATAAGGTTCTTTTGTCTTGGGCCACACGGGCCGTTCCCACTCCCCAAGCACCTGTCAGCCCCGCTCCACGGCCGGTGGGCAAGCGTCATAGAGGTATATCACGTCCGTGCCCGTGTCAAGGTCTTTTCTGATGCGCCGGTTCAAGTCGCCATAGGCTGATGAAGGGCCGCCGCGTTCCGGGTCTTGTCCCCCACTGCGTCGCCGGCGCAATCGGGTGCGCAGATCCTCTTCAGGCTTTCATTATACCACGACTCCCCGGTGACGCGGCTCCGGAAATCGTGCTCGCAGTAGCTCGTGCCACCGTCCTCGCACCGGCCGCGGGCCGGCCCGTGGGCTTGACTTTTGTGCGGGCCGGTCGCGATAATGAGCATCAGGAGAGGCAGACGATAGGAGATGGCGTGCCGTGTGGGGAGGTATGCGATGAGACGAAGTGGCGTCCTACTGGCCTCGACCCTGCTCTTTCTGGTGTCCTCACCGGCCCTCGCGGCCGAGACGATGTACGCGCGGACTTCAGCCAGGGTGCGCGCCGACAGGACCCTGAGCGCCGCAGTGGTCGCTCGCCTGGAGCAAGGGGACGCGGTGACGGTCCTGGGAAGGTCCGGCAGGCACTATCGCGTCGTCTTCGCCGGACGGGGAGGCTGGGTCTACTACAACACGCGGGCCGAGGAGAAACCGGAGGACATTGCCTCGCTGCTGGCCGCCGGGCCAGCCACGGCGGGGATGGAGTTGACCGAACTGGCGGCCGGAGGCGCTCTGCGGGGCCTGTCGCCTGCGACGCAAAGTTATGCGCGGGGGGCCAACGTGCCTCACTGGGCGATTCAGGCGGTGGAACAGATGCAGTCCTTGAGGATCGCGCCGCAGGAACTGGACGCGTTCGCTCGCGAAGGGGGACTCGGCGAGTACGGGGAGGGCCGCTGAGATGAGACAGAACTGGCGGGCACGCGGCGCAGTCTCACTGGTGTCTCTCGTGGCGGCCGCGGCGATGCTTATGGGCTGCGAGTCCCTGGAGCAGACCGTCCTCGTTGGTCTCCAGATAGCCGAGGTGAGCGTTGACCTGGTGGAGGAGGAAGACCGCAGCACAGTCCTGTCCGGGTTGAGGGCCGCGCGGGCCATGGTTGAGGATGTTGATACCGCCGAGGAGATCGCCATCGGACAGAGCCTGGCGGCGCGCACCTTCGCTTCCTTCGGCGAGCCCTACGATGACCCCGCCCTCACGCGTTACGTGGCGAGGGTCGGCAAGCTGGTTGCCTTACAGAGCGACCGTCCGTCCCTGCCGTTCTCTTTCGCCGTTGTGGAGAACGAGAGACCGAATGCGCTCGCCCTGCCGGGCGGTTACGTGTTCGTCTCGACGGGGCTGTTGAAACGACTCGGCTCCGAGAGCGAGCTGGCTGCGATTCTCGGGCACGAGATCGCCCACGTGGCTGAGAAACACGGCCTGGAGGTTACTTTGCGCGACCGGCGAATCTCCAGCCTGATTGACTTCGCTCAGGAGTTGGACGAAGACATGGAGGAGTACCGTCAGTTCATTGACCTGGCCTACGAGAAGCTCGCGCACGAGGGCTATGACCAGAGATATGAGATAAGGGCGGACCTCGCCGGCACGCGCTATGCGTACCGGGCCGGTTATCATCCCGAGGGGCTGCTTCCGTTTCTGCAAGAGTCTGCGCGGTTGGGGAACCGTCTCACCTTCGAAGTGTTCAAGACCCATCCTGACTCCCGCAGACGGATGGAAAAGATCAGAGGGCACCTCGGTACCCTGGGCGACTATTCGGGTTTCCCCAGACTCCAGGACAGGTACCGCAGGCAGGTGCTGGCGCGGCTTCGTTGAGCGTGGGGGGGCGGGAGTCTCGCCGCCGGGCAGTCCACATGGCACGCAGAGCGCCTCATGAGTTGAAGCCGGAGCAGAAGATCGCTGCGGTCGTGAGGACCTTCCGAGACTGCTACGGCCAGCCGAGGCGCCAGGGGCGAGATGCCCTGGAGGTGCTGATCGGGGGGGTGCTCTCCCAAAACACCACCGACCTGAACAGCGCGCGGGCCTACGAGCGGCTCATGCAGAGCTTCGGTTCGTGGGAAGGCGTTGCAGGGGCGGACGGGCGCGCCGTCGAGGAGGCAATCCAGCACGGGGGCCTCGCCGCCCGGAAGGCCGCCACCATTCAGTCCATCCTTCGGTGGGTGGGCGAGCGCGGGGGCTACTCCCTGGAGTTCCTTCGGCACAGGCCGCCCGAACAGGCCGAGAAGGAGCTCAGGGCGATCAAGGGCGTGGGCGTGAAGACCGCCCGGCTGGCGCTTCTTTTCGGCTTCGGGATGCCGGTCTTCGTGGTGGACACACACGTGCTGCGCGTGGCGAAGCGGCTGGGGCTGATTCCGCAGGGTTGCACGCGCGAGAAGGCCCACCGGCTGCTCGACGACCTGGTGCCGGACTCGCAGAAGTACCCCGTTCACATGAACATGATACGCCACGGGCGCCAGGTATGCCGCCCGCGCAACCCATCGTGCGACCGCTGCCCGGTGAGGCGATGGTGTGTATTTGCGCCCGAGCGCAAGTGACGCGGCCGGCGCGCGGGGTCACCGATTCGGCTTGCTCTTCTCGATCCTGCGCAGGGCGGCCGCGATCTTGCCGGTCAGGTCCCTGACGAGCTGCTCCAGGTCTTCATTGAACGACATGGCGCGGACCAGTTCGGTGCAGGATTGAGCCAGCATGACGTTAAGCCCCCGGTCCTGGCTCCCTCGAAAGTCCGTGCGGATGCCGATGATGGGTATGTCCCGCGCGTAGGCATGGCCCACCTCGAAGGCCGTCCCGCTGTCCACGTCCGGCCCGTCGAGCACTGCTACGACCAGATCGGCCTCTTCCAGGGAGTCCCGACAGGCACGGAAAATCTTCGTGAAGTCTTCGGGGCGGTTGAAGGAATCGCAGAACTTGAAGTCCTGGGGCAGGAGGACCTCGGCGCCTCTAATGTGCTCCTCCAACGCGGCGGCGAGCATGCGATTCCACCTGCGCTCGACCTGTGTGAAAAGTGGCGCCGAGAGATAGATTTTCACCTCGACGCCTCCTGCGCGCGCCACGCGGCGACCTTGCTCTCGAGCAGTTTTCGCGGCACGCCGATCTGCACCACGCTGACCTCGCCGGTGTAGAGTTCGGCGCCGGGCTGCCCGTAGCCCCTCTTGCTCAGCACGAACGTCACCGTCCTGCTCGCCCGGACGGCCACACCGAGTGGCCGCCCCGTGTCACAGTCCAGGCCGGAAGGGACGTCCACTGACAGAACCGGCACGTCGAGCTCGTTGACCCCCTCGATCAGAGGGTGGTACAGCCCCCGCACCTCTCCTCTGAGGCCCGTGCCGAGGAGGGCGTCCACGATCAACTCCGCCTTCCCCGCCGCACTGAGGGCCGCTTCGAGCGCCTGCCGATTGCGCAGTTCGACCACGGGGATCTCCATGTTGAGGGCGATCTGGAGGTTCACGGCGCACTCGCCTCCCTCGCGCAGGATCGAGTCAACGTCCGCCACGAGGAACGCCTGCACGTTGCAGCCCCGGTTCTCGAGGTATCTGGCGACGACGAAACCGTCGCCGCCGTTGTTGCCCCTGCCACAGAGCGCGACGACGCCCTTTCCGGCCCCTTCTCCCAACATGGACAGGGCTTCCTCGGCGCAGGCGCGCCCGGCGTTCTCCATCAGCACCAGACCCCTCACACCGTATTCATCCATCGTGATCCGGTCTATCTCACGCGCCTGCTCTCGGGTGAGAGAGAACTCAGTGCTCACCGGGAAAGCCCCTTTGCAGTGTGAAGGTCTGCTTCCACCCTCCGTAGCAGAGCTTCCGGCCTTCGTAGCCGAAGGCACTTCGGCGGAGTAGGCACTTCGGCGGACGGGTCGGCAGAGTAGGCTGGCGCCCCGCGAAGGCGGGAAGGCCGGACTGGAGCTGGACAGTCATTCGGCCACGGCCTGCGGCTGCTCGAACTCGCTCATGTCCATGTCCCGGACCACCTTGGAATAACCAGCCTGACGCAGCTTCTCGAGCATGTTCGGCCGGAAGTAGGACTGCCTCACTGCCTCCACCGGTGTGAGCGCGCTCTCCCTGACCTGTTCCAGCAGATAGCGGTTCACCCGCTCGTTCATATCCTGCTTGTCTATGGAATGTGAATAAGCCTCTTCAAGGCTGATGACGTCGTCGTAAACCAGCCTCATCACCGAGTCGTTCATGGTGCACATACCGTACTTCTTGCCGGTTTGGATAACGGAAATAAGCTGGTAACTCTTGTTCTCGCGGATCAGATTCGCCACGGCGCTGTGGACGTAAAGGATCTCGAAGGCGGCAACGCGCCCCCCGGTCTTGCGCCGGCAGAGGGACTGGGTGATGACGCACTTCAGAGTGTTGGCGAGCATCACGCGGATCTGCTCCTGCTGATCCGGCGGGAACTGGTCAATAATGCGGTCCACCGTGCTCGAAGCGGTGGTGGTATGCACGGTGGCGAAGACCAGGTGGCCCGTCTCCGCACACTGGATGGCGAGGGCGGTGGTCTCCAGGTCGCGCAATTCCCCCACCAGGATGATGTCGGGGTCTTCCCGCACCGCCTCGCGCAGTGCCCGCTGGAAGCTCACGCAGTGCACGCCGACCTGTCTCTGGGTGACGATACAGCCGATGTTCTCGTGGACGTACTCCACCGGGTCTTCGATGGTGACGATGTGGTCCCTGCGTTCCCGGTTGACGAGGTCCAATATGGCGGCGAGTGTGGTGGTCTTGCCGCAGCCGGTCGGGCCGGTGCACAGCACGATGCCCTTGGAAAGGAAAGCCAGATTCTGGATCTCCTTCGGCAGACCCAGCTCGTCCACATTCATCAGTTCGAACGGAATGAGCCGCATCGAAATGCCCGGTCCCCTCAGGTCCTGGTAGAGGTTCGTTCTGAAGCGCCCGAGGTGAGCGATCTCGTAGGTGAAATCCGTGTCGCACATCGCCTCCCACTCGATGCGATTGCGTTCCGGACAGACCTCCAGCGCGAACTCCCTGACCTGCTCCGCATTCATCGGAGGCATCTTCAGCCTGTGCAGCTCGCCGTCTATTCGCACAAGCGGCGGGATGCCCGTCTTGACGTGAAGGTCCGAGCCCTTTTTCTCAGCGAGAAAACTGAGCAACTTATCTATCTTGGCCATCCTGAAATCCCTCCGTTCGATTGGGCTTGCCCGTACGCCCTTCATGCTAATCCGATCCGTGGAGCCCGTCAAGCATCTTGAAGCCTTCGTCCCGGCGAACACGCGCTCCACCGCGGGGGAAAACGCTGACAGGCGCGCCGGCCTCTCGCCCTGGGCGCCGGCAGCACGTCCTCACAAGAGTCCCCTCTCGGCCAGCATCCCTTCCACCCTGTGCAGGGTCCTGCGCGTAGCCCCGCGGCTCTCCATCACGGCCTTGCGGGCCCTTTCCCCGTGTCGCCGCGCCGCCTGCCTGTCGGAAAGCAGGCGGTCCAGCTCCGAGAACAGGGCCGATTCATCCCGCACGACGACGACCGCGTCCCTCGCACGGAGCAGGTCCATCTCAGGCTGGAAATTGCCCGTGTAGGGCCCGACCAGCACCGGTTTGCCAAGCGCGGCCGGCTCCATCATGTTCTGTCCGCCGCCTGGCGGCACGAGGCTTCGGCCCACGAAGGCGCAGCTCGCCAGGCTGTAGCAGGTGGTCAGCTCGCCGATGGTGTCGAGCACGATCACCTTCTCCCCGGTCGGAGGGCGCCGGCCGGAATCCAGCTCGGTCTTGCGCACTGCCCTAAGCCCTGTTGATTCCACCTTTCGCACCAGATTCGCCGCCCGTTCGATGTGCCTCGGCGCCAGGATCAACCGGAGGCCTTCGTGCCTGCTGCGCAGCCTCGCATAGACCCGGCAGAGCGGTTCGTCTTCGCTCGGATGGATGCTGCCGGCCACCAGCAGACGGGCCCCCGGGGCCAGGCCCAGCCGTCGGCGGAGTTCTTCCCCCCTGGCCGAATCCACTTCCACCGGAAGCGCGTCGTACTTGAGCGAGCCGGTCGCGAAGACCCGGCAGCGCGGGACACCGGCCCGCACAAAACGCTCGGCATCCACCTCGCTGCGCGCGCAGCAGAGCCGGACGGTATCCCACATGCCACGGCACAGGCGGCCGAGTCCCCGCAGGAAGCGGGCAGAGGAGAGGTTGGCCCGTCCGTTGACGATGGCCACCGGCACGCCCCGTTCGAGGCAGCCCAAGAGGAAATTCGGCCAGACTTCCAGCTCCACCAGC